>NZ_AZRI01000025.1:0-119011 GCF_002895585.1 Petrotoga sp. 9T1HF07.CasAA.8.2
CATTTGCGAAGCAAATGACGTATGATTTTGGGAATTTTAAGGGGGGAACCCCCTTAACGCCCACGGAGGTTAAGATGATTAAACTCACAAAATTAAACAACGAAGAATTTTATATTAACCCTTATCAAATTGAAAAGATAGAGTGCCACCCTGATACGACCATAACGATGATGAACGGGCATGTTTACGTCGTTAAAGAAAGTATTGAAGAAGTTAAGAAAAAAGTGGTAGAATTAAATAAAGAGATTTTTGGCAAATAAGGTACGTATTATTTTTGAGCAAACTTTTTATAATTGGAATAGTGCAAAACAAGAGGTGGGATAGTTGTGGATATATCAACAATAATTGGGTTAGCTTTAGCGATAGCTGCAATAGTTGTGGGTGCAGGAAGTGAATTTACAACTTTAATAGATATACCTTCTTTCTTTATAACCGTTGTAGGTTCTATTGGTGCAACTTTCATTGCCCATCCAAGTTCAAGGTCTTTCAAAATATTTAACATGATCCTTGAAGCAATAAAAAATCCTAAAATAGACAACCTTGAGACTTTGAGGACCTTGTACTCGTTCTCTGAAAAAGCAAGACGAGATGGAATGATATCTTTAGAAGAAGATATACCGAGTGTTAAAAGTGATTTTTTACGAGATGGATTGAGAGCTGCCGTCGATGGAACGGATCCTGAAGAGATTAAAAAGATATTGGAAGTGAAGATGGATATGTATCAAGAAACAGAGGAAGATAAGATCTCAGTTTTAGATACTTGGGGAGCCATGGCTCCAGCCTGGGGGATGGTAGGAACTTTGATAGGATTAGTTTTGTTGTTGGATACTCTTAGCGATCCAACAACTATTGGTCCGAGGATGTCCCTTGCTCTGATTACAACCTTATACGGTGCTCTTATTGCATACATATTTGCTCTTCCCCCTGCTGAAAAACTAAAAAAAAGGGTGGATAAAAATATTAACCAGATGCGAATGATGTTGGAAGGTATATTATCGATAGTACAAGGTGAAAATCCACATTTGATGGAAGAAAAATTAAAGGCATTTCTCAGTGAAGAAGAAAGACGAGCCTATGAAGCCGAAAAAGGTGAAGCTGTTTTGTAATCGTGAGGTGATATTTTATGCCTAGAAAAAAAAGAGAAAAAACTGGTGATGCTAAATGGATGCAAACTTTCAGCGATATGACTACCTTGTTGCTGACTATGTTTATTGCATTGTTTTCTATGGCTACTATATCACCGGGAAAATTTCAACAGGCGGTTGTTAGTTTACAAAATGTGTTCGAAGGACAACCAATTGGGGTACTAGTTGGAGGCAGAAGCATTTCCGAAGAACCGTTGATTACTTCTAATCCTGGAATTAGGCAAGAACTATTAAAAATTATTGAAGACGAAAAGTATAAAGGGAAAATCACTATTGAGGAAACTGATAAAGGGACGATAATATCTATGAGGGATATTGCCTTTTTCAGACCAGGGAGCGCTGAACTAACCGCCGAAGCGAAAGAGCTGCTGTATAGGATAGGTACAATAATATTAGAGCATACATCTAACGCTATTGAAATTTATGGTTTTACGGATGATCAACCAGTTTTACCCTCAAGTGTATATCCTTCTAATTGGCATTTGAGTGCAGCTAGAGCAGCAAGTGTTGTTAATTTTTTTACCACAGAATTAAAAAATAGAAGGTTTGTAGAAAAGATGGCTGAGATCAATTCTGGACAATTTGATATAGATTATTTTTACAATTCAGACAGATTCTTTCCCATTGGTGTAGGAGATAGCGAAATTGTTAAGGAAATTTCTCTTTTAAGGTCGGAGATTGATTCTCGAAAATCCATCGCCTTTGATCAATTTACTGAGGGAGAATTAAACTCTGCACAGTTGCAGCAAATTGAAAGAGAACTAGAAAATGAATATAATACAAGATTGAATGAATTAAGGCAAAAATACAGAAGGATAGATATTCTTATACTAAGGCAAAGAGTAAGATAAGTGCAAGACCGTGGAGGTGAAAGATTTTGGAAAATGAAAATATAACTTCAGAAGAGGGAAAAACCAGAAAGTCAAAGCCATCTTTTTTAATGACTTTAATAATAGTCATAGTTGTTGCTTTAATAATATCAGGAATTACGTCTTTTTTTATAGTGAGAATCTTGACATCCAATGTTTCTTCAAGTTCTAATCAATCTTCTCAGGTTTCGGCCACAACTCCTGCTCGAGTGATTCTAATTACGGAAGGTTCTAGATATACTATGATGTTAAAAGGAGGATACGATATTGCTGTAATAGATTCATTACAGTTAGATGTTGGAAGTAATCAGGCAAGAGATTTAATACATTCCAACCGCATAGAAGTATTAGAGGCAATACGAATGATATTTATGAATAAAACAAGAGGCGAGCTTTCAACTCCACAAGGCATAGAGTTAACTAAAAAACAAATAAAAGACTCGATAAATGAAATGATGGGATTTACAGGTGAAAGGGAAAGCTTGGGAGTTATAAAAGTGACAATGATTATAATGACCATAACAACGAGTCAATAATGAAAAAGAGGTGTTTTTATGCCTGAAGATGAAACCCTTACACAGGAAGAAATAGATAGTATTTTAAAATCAATGAGTTCTGGAGAAAGCCCCGAAGAAGTTCTTGAAGAGTATCAGGAAGAAGAAAGAAGAATCAAAGATTACGATTTTAGAAGGCCCATGAAGTTTTCACGGGAGCAACTAAGAACTCTCCAGTTAATCCATGAAAGCTTTGCAAGAGAGCTATCTACTTATCTTTCAGGCAGAAGCAGAACATTCGTTGATGTTAAATATGCCAGTATCGATCAAATCACCTTTTCAGAATTCCAAAAATCATTGAACTCCCCAACATTTATCGTAATCTTTTCGTCCGAAGCTTTTTCGGGAAGCGCTATTCTACAAATGGGCTTAGATTTAGGATACGTCATAATAGATAGACTTTTAGGAGGACCAGGAAACACTCTTGAAGAGATTAGACCTCCCACCGAGATAGAAATGAACATTTTGAGAAAAGAATCTGCAGTTATGTTGAGAATGCTATCAAAATCATGGTCTAATATTGAAGAATTTGACGCCAACTTGGAGAATTTAGAAACCAATCCCCAATTTGTTCAAGTTGCCCCTCCAAATGAGATGACAATTCTTATAACACTTTCTGTTACTATAAAAAACGTACAAGGTTTTGTCAATCTTTGTTTTCCATCTTCTTCGTTGGAACCCTTGAACGATAAATTGACAACAAGAATGTGGACAACCTCTTACAGACATACTGAAGAATTTAAAGAAAATCTAAGACAATCGCTGTTGCTTTCAAAATTAAATTTGTCTGCTATACTTGGCAAAACAGAGATATATTTAAATGATTTTTTGAATCTTGAAGTCGGGGATGTAATCCGCTTAGATTCTTTTTACGATGAGCCAATAGATCTAGAAATTGAAGAAAGACCAATATTCAAAGTAAATGTCGGTAAGAGTAAAGGTTTTTACAGTGTAAAGATCGTTGAGAAAAACAAAGAACTTTTAGAAAGACTTCTTGTTGAAGAGAGTATGAAAAAAAAGACGAAAAAGCTTGATTCTTCTGAAAAAGATGAAGATACAGAAAAAACAGGAGATGAATAAAATGCCTGAAAACGAAGACCGTATTCTAAATCAAAGTGAATTGGATTCATTATTAAAAGGGTTAAATAACACCGATGATCCAAAGGAAAGCGAAGAACCCTCAACTGTAGATGAAAAACTAGACGCACTTTTGGATATGATTGGTGAAATTGCAAATATCACTATGGGTTCAGGAGCAACAACCCTTTCAACTTTACTAAGAAGAAAGATAGAAATCCAATATCCTCAAACAGATATTATTAAATTTAAAAATATCATTACCAATTTTGAAGGAGAAAATGTTGTTGTTACAGTAGAGTACAAAAAAGGTTTGTATGGTTTGAACACCTTGGTATTACCTTTGAATTTAACTAATATAATAGCAGATTTAATGCTGGGAAAAGACTTAGAGAATATCGAAGAGAGGGAATTAGATGATATTAGTTTAAGCGCAGTTTCTGAAGCAATGAATCAAATGATGGGTACAGCTTCAACCGCCTTATCAGATTTTCTAAAAACCAATATTGATATCTCCCCGCCTAGCAGTCGCGTTGTGAATTTTTCAGAAGCTAATATTGAGTTTCCTCCCATAGAAACAGACAAAGAAGCTTATGTTATCTCTATAAAGTTCAACGTGAAGATCAACGGAATAGCCGAAACAACGTTCTGGCAATTTATACCCATGAAATTTGCTCAAAAGATTAGAGAACTTGTGGAAAAAACTTTTGGTAAGACTACAGAAAACGAAGAAAGCTCAAAAAATTCAAATACACAGAAAAGAAGCAATTCCAACGTGATCAAAGAAAAAAAGGTCAAAGTTCAACCTGTAGAATTTGGTGAATTTGAAAAAAAGGAGGAGCCTATTTCCCCAAATATAGATCTATCAAAGTTGGAACTTTTGCTTGACGTTCCATTAGAACTAAAAGTCGAGTTAGGATCAACCAAATTAAATCTTAGAGAGATTTTAGAATTACACGAAGGGTCTATGATACAGTTAAATAAATTGGCAGGTGAGCCTTTGGATATATATGCCAATGGAAGATTAATTGCTAGAGGCGAAGTTGTTGTTATCGATGAGAATTTTGGAATTAGGGTTACAGAGATCGTCTCATTGAGAGAAAGGATGAAAACTCTGAAATGATAATTAAGAAATATTTCCTTTTATCCTTCCTTGCTTTTTCCACATTCATTTTTGCTCAACCAAGCTTAGAAAGCCTTTTAGAGAGTTATTTGGGTTACAAAAAATTAAGATTTGATATTAATATTCAGTTTCAAATAACTGAGAATAAAGAAATTTCAGCTGAAGTAAGTTATATTGATAACAGATATTTAATTTTTACTTTTAAAAAACCATCTTTATTTGAAGATATTTATTATTGTTACGATTTTTTCGAGTCAGTTTTTTACACAAATGTTCATGAGGAAGTAGATGAATACGGTCAAATATCCATACTTACGGCCACTATTCCTGATTTGCTTTCATCTTTTTTACCTTTTTTTGATCCGGAAAATTTTGATGTCGTTGCCACAGAAGTAGGTGAATATGAAATCCAGCAATATATTCCGAAAACCCGAAACTTCTTAAGATTGCTTAATATAGATTTTACTAAATTCAATATTTACTATTTTAAACCTTATGAAAATATAAAGGTTTTGGAAAAGTTAGAAATTTTGAATTCTCAAGAGAATAAAAAGGTCATTATAGAAATTAAAGAAATCGCACCTCTACCTAATGAAGAAGCAGATATCGAATTGAAAAAAGTTCTGTTGTCTTCATAGTTTTGTTATAAATGAGCTAAATCTGGCAGGGAGTAATCTGCGTACCTTTTCTCCAAATTCTCTCCGTTTTTCTTCCTTTTTAAATAGGTCAATTGTTCTTTTAGGACCTTTTTGCTTTCTGGCTTCCCATGTCCTGGAAAAACCGTTTCTATATCTAAGGAAGATAAGTTATTTAATCTAGATATCCACTCATCAACATTCGAATTGAGTATTTCTGCATGTACCTTAGAAAATACGAGATCACCACTTATTAAATATCCTTGCGGTTTAAGGATATATATTGTTGAATCTAAAGTATGTCCACCAATATTTTCTGCTGATAAAATTTGGTCTCTTAGGAGAAGAAAAATAGAATTTTCGAAAATGACGATATCTTTTTCCCTTAAAGCCTCTTTGAAATTGTTAAAATTAAAGTCAGCTATCTTTGAACTTTCTTTTAGAAAAGTGACATCCAAAGCATTAAGAAAATCCAACGTTTTTTTGTTCATATACAGATCAAATTTGCGTTTGCTAAAAACAGCTCCAAAGGTGTGGTCAGGGTGAAAATGAGTGAAAAAAACCTTTTTTAATTTTTTTGAAGTACGCTCTTCAACTATTTTGACCATATCTTCAAATTTTCTTGGATAAAGAGAGCTATCAAAGGCTGTCAATCCATCATCATACTCTAAAAATGTAACAGAGCTTGCGCCATTCTCGAACCAAAAATTGTAAACGTTATCGTAACTTTCAAACATACAAATCACCTCTAAAAATATATAGTTAGCCCCTCTTATTATTTTTAAGTTCTAATATATTTTTTCGATAAAAACAATTGATATTCCTCGAACCAAGTGATATAATTTTGTTAGGAATACTAATCAATTTGGGACGGTGAATCTTTTGATCAAAGAGTTTCTAAAAAAATATTGGTGGAGATATCTCATCGGGATTCTCTTTCTTGTAACCGTTGACATTATTCAACTATTTATTCCAAGAGAAATTGGAAGCATAGTCGATATACTAAACACACAATCTCCGAACCTTAATCAAGTTAAAACGCTAATCTTCGGAATAATCATGTTAGCTTTAGGATTAGGAATTGGTAGAGTTTTTTGGAGAATTTCAATTATTGGAGCCGCTAGGCTTTTTGAATATCAAACATGGAAAAATATGTTCGACCATATCATCGGTTTAGACCAAGATTTTTTCGACAAATGGAGAACTGGAGATTTGATGACTAGGTTCACTTCTGATGTTTCTACGTTGATGCGTATGCTAGGAATTCTGGTTATAATGCTCGTTGATACAATAGTATTGACGACCTTGACCGTTTTTGCAATGGGTACTTTTGTGAATTGGAGATTGACCTTTATATCGGTACTGCCTCTTCCTTTAATAGCAATTATATCACTCTTTTTTGGAAGATTCATTCACAGAAGATTCAGAGAATTACAAGAAAAAACTTCTGAGTTATCTAATATAACCGAAGAAAACGTCTCTGGTGTGGATGTTGTAAAGTTGTATTCTAACTATGATACCATGCAAGAGATATTTGACAACAAGTCTCAAGAGTTCTATAATTCTTACATTCGCTTGGTAAAAGTTTGGGGATTGATGTTTCCCTTAGCCATGTTAGTAGGACAATTAGCAACTATTTTTGTTTTCAATTTTGGTGGACCCATGGTAATAAACAATCA
Organism: Petrotoga sp. 9T1HF07.CasAA.8.2; assembly: GCF_002895585.1. Lineage (NCBI taxonomy): Bacteria > Thermotogati > Thermotogota > Thermotogae > Petrotogales > Petrotogaceae > Petrotoga > Petrotoga sp. 9T1HF07.CasAA.8.2. The sequence continues at coordinate 7,083 of NZ_AZRI01000025.1, forward strand.
GATAACCCTTGGAGACTTCATAATGACAAATCAATATATCGGAATGTTGATATGGCCAATGATGGCGGTTGGAAACCTAATCAACCTAATACAAAGAGGAAGAGCTTCTTTAAAAAGGGTTAATGAAGTTTTAGAACAAAAAAATTCCATTCAAGAACCTCCAAGAAAAGATTTTGAATTTCAGGGACACTATCAAATCAACCATCTAACTTTCAAATATCCAGGTTCACAAAGAGAAGTTTTGAAGGATATAAACATGAATATAAACCCTGGAGAAATGGTAGCCTTTGTTGGAAGAATAGGTTCAGGAAAATCTACATTAGCAAAGCTCCTTGTAAAACTATACCCAGTTGAAAGAGGACAGATATTTTTAGACGGAAAAGATATTAACGATGTGAATGGTGAATTTATAAGAGACTATGTTTCTTATGTACCACAAGATAGTTTCTTATTTTCAATGACGATAAGAGAAAATATAGCTTTTGCTAATGAAAAAATGGAAGACAAAGTGGAAGAATTTGCAAAACTTTCTCATGTACACGATGACATAATGAGCTTCGAAAATAAATATGACACAATAGTTGGAGAAAGAGGAGCCACACTTTCTGGTGGCCAAAGGCAGAGGGTTACCATTGCAAGAGCTCTAGCCAAAAGATCAAAATGGATAATACTAGACGATTGTCTTTCCGCTGTAGATACCGAGACGGAAGAAGAAATAATCAAAACACTTAGACAACAAGCGGAAGGCAAAACAATTCTTGTTATATCCCACAGGCTCAAAGCGGTTAAAAATGCCGACCAAATTTATGTGTTCGACAATGGACAAATCGTTGAAAGCGGTAATCACAATCAGTTAATCTCACAAGAAGGTATTTACTATTCTATGTACATGAAACAATTAATAGAAAAAAATTTGGAGGAGTAGAGTAATGGCTTCTGTTCATGAGGAAATATTTTTAGAAGAAAAAGAAAAAAGCGAAGGCGATCTCAAAACTTTCCTGAGACTGTGGGTGTATATAAAAAAATACAAGTTACTACTTTTTTTGACCTTTTTAACTTTGGCTATAGCAACGATAATAGAGTTAGCGTTGCCAGTTTTCATACGATATGGGATTGATAATGTAATTAATGTGAATTATTCGTTTGATCTAGTCCCTGAAAGCGAAACACAATTTGTTGAACAGGAGAATGGAGCTTATAATCTAGAAAAAAGAGACAACAACTATTATATGGTTAACAATCAAACAGGCGAAAGAATACAAGTCTCAGGCGAGCAATATTCCCAATACTTTGACATAGCTATTCGAAAAATACAGATTTTTAGCCTTATTTTTATATCAGTGCTTGTGGGACAATTTCTTTTAAATTACGGTCAAGTTTTCTTTGCCAACGTAGTTGGCCAAAAAGTTATTTTTCATCTGAGGAAAGACTTATTCAGCCATATATTAAAACTCAAATATACATATTTTGAAAAAAATCCTCCAGGCAAAGTTACCACACGTGTGGTTAATGATACCCAAAATTTATCGGATTTCTTCAGTGATGTTGTAACAAGTTTGCTTAAAGATATAGCTATAATAATTGGGGTGATCATTTTAATGATGGTCCTAGACTTTGAACTTAGTTTGTATACAATGTCTATGTTCCCAGTTATTGTAGTTTCAGTTGTGTTATTCAGACATTTTGATAGAAAAGCCTACGACAAAGTCAGAACTAGAATATCTGCCTTAAATTCCTACTTAGCCGAAAATTTAGCTGGAAGTAATGTTACAAGATTATTCAATCAAGAAGAAAGAAAGAAAAAGGAATTCGATTACATGAGTACAAAGGTATATCGTGCTAATTTGCAACAAATGTATGTATTTGCGATCTTTAGACCTTTGATGAGTCTATTACAGTATTTTACGATTAGTATTTTGCTTTGGTTTGGTTCCTTGCAGTTAACAGATGGGCAAACAACCTTTGGAACCATCTATGCTTTCACTTCTTACATAGATATGTTTTTTAGACCCTTGTTTGACCTAGCAGAAAAGTATGACATAATGCAAAACGCATTTGCATCGGCTGGAAAAATTTTTAAGATATTTGATCAAGAACAGGAAAATTTTGGGAGGAAAAAATATACTACTATTCAAGAAGGAAAAGTTGAATTTCAAAACGTTAAATTCTCCTACGATGGAAATAAAGAAGTTTTAAAAGGTGTAAGTTTCAAAATAAATCCCAACGAAAGAGTAGCCATAGTTGGGGAAACAGGTTCAGGAAAAACTACGATAATTAAATTGATAAGTGGACTTTACAAATATCAAAGTGGTAAAATACTATTAGACGATAAAGAATTATACGACTACGATCTCAACGAATTACGCAAAAAAATCGCTGTTGTACCTCAAGACGTATTCCTGTTCTCGGGAACTATTTTAGACAACATGAGATTATTTAACCAAGACATTCCGGATGAAGAAGTAAAAAAGGTTGCAAAATCCGTATATGCCGATGAAATTATCTCGCGGTTGCCCCAAAATTACTACACAGTCATTACAGAAAGAGGCGGAACTTTATCATCTGGTGAAAGACAATTGGTAGCCTTAACGAGGGCGGTACTTTTTAATTCAAAGATTATAATTTTAGACGAAGCTACAGCAAATGTTGATGTAGAAACTGAATTTTTAATACAACAAGCTTTGAATAAAATATCTGAACGTTCAACTATAATTTCCATTGCCCACAGACTTTCGACTGTGAAAAGCTCCAACAGGATAATAGTTGTGCATAAAGGGCTAGTTGTTGAAGAAGGAAGGCACGAAGAACTTATCAACAACCACGGAATTTATTACGATCTTTACAGACTTCAGTTCGAAAATAGCTAATAATTACCAGACTATGAAGGGGGTCTATATCTTGAATTTCTTCGATAACATACCACCAAGCACATCTGTTTCACCAATATCAAAGGAGCTTTATTTAAAAAATGATTCAAATATTGCGGTATTGATTCTACATGGTTACACGGGTTCTCCTCATGATATGTACTACATAGGTAGACAGATTCACAAATCTGGTTTTTCTATATACATACCTCGACTCCCCGGGCACGGAACCAATTCCAACGATTTTTTAAACTCTAATTGGAGAGATTGGCTGAGAAAATCTATAGACTCTTATATTAATTTAAAAACCTACCATGAAAAAGTCTACATTTTAGGCCTTTCTATGGGTGGTGTAATAGCAACTCTCTTAGCAAGTAAATTTCATCCAGAAAAAATTGTCTTAGCTGCTCCTGCACTAAAAGCAAAAGATTGGAGAATAAATTTAACTCCATTCTTTGGCCTTATCGTTAAGAAAATAAAAAGAAAAAATCCTCAGACATTCGATGACGAAAAGCTTGCTTATCTAGCTAGCCAATACTGGAATTATGACTGGCCTTCAAAGGCAGCTGATCTTTACAAACTGCAAAAAATGGCTCTTAAAAACCTTTCAAAAGTCACATCTAACACTTATGTGATACTTTCAAAAAAAGACGAAGCCGTTCCTTTTTCGGTAAAGGAAATTATAGAAAATAATATTAAAGGAAAAACCGAATTTCTGATATTAGAAGAAAGCGGGCACGTAGTTGTAAACGATATCGAAAAAGAAAAAGTGGCAGAACAGACTATAAATTGGCTTAAAAAAGAATAGTCAACGTAAAAATAATTTAATTATTTCTACTTTGAAATTCTTTCTTTTGATAAAACCTCTTGCAAGTAGTACCCGGTGTAAGTACCGCTCTCAGCTACTTCTTCTGGGGTGCCTGTAGCCACAATGTAACCCCCATTTTCTCCGCCTTCTGGTCCTAAGTCTATAATGTAATCTGCGTTTTTTACAATGTCCATCTCGTGTTCTATTACTATAACGGTATTACCCTTTTCAACGAGAATATTGAGAACTTTTATTAATTTCTTTATATCTTCAAAATGAAGACCCGTAGTAGGTTCATCGAGTATATAAACGGTATTCCCCGTTGCTTTTTTCCTTAGCTCGGAAGTTAATTTGATCCTTTGAGCTTCTCCACCAGAAAGGGTGGTTGCGGATTGACCCAATCTTATGTATCCCAAACCCACATCTTGCAGCAGTTCTAGAACATTTTTTATTAAAGGTAAGTTCTTGAAAAAGTCCAAAGCCTCATCCACAGTCATATCTAAAACATCAGAAATATTTTTACCTTTATAAGTGACCTTTAACGTTTCTTTGTTGTATCTCTTACCTTTACATACGTCACAGGTTACATACACATCAGGTAGAAATTGCATCTCAATCTTCAAAACTCCATGGCCTTTACAGGCTTCACACCTTCCGCCCTTAACGTTGAAGGAAAATCTTCCCTTGTCGTATCCTCTAATCTTAGCCTCAGGTGTTGCAGCGAACAGTTCACGAATATAATCAAATACTCCTGTATATGTAGCTGGGTTACTTCTTGGAGTTCTACCAATAGGACTTTGATCGATAGAGATCACGCTATCTATATATTCTAAACCTTCGATCTTTTCATACTCTCCGGGTCTCACCCTGGAATTATAAAGCTCCTTTTGCAAAGCCGGATACAACGTATCCATAATCAACGAAGATTTACCTGAGCCTGAAACTCCTGTTATAACCACAAATTTCCCCAAGGGAATCTCAACCGTGACATTTTTCAAATTGTTGTGTTTGGCACCGATTATCTTTAAACTAGCGTTCTTTTCTACTCGTTTTTTATCAATTATTTCTATTCTTGTTTCTCCCCTTAAATACTTCCCTGTAAGGGACCCATTAGAATTCTCTAACAACTTACTAGTAGGACCTTGAAAGATGACTTTTCCCCCATTGACACCTGCGCCGAGCCCAAGATCTATAATATAATCTGAGGCTCTAATAACGTTCTCGTCATGTTCGACAACTATTACCGTATTATCGAGGTCTCTCAACTTTTTCAAAGTATTTATAAGCCTGTCGTTATCTCTTTGGTGAAGACCTATAGTTGGCTCATCCAAAACATATGTCACTCCTGTTAACCCCGATCCAATCTGTGTAGCCAATCTAACCCTCTGGGACTCTCCACCAGAAAGAGTTGTCGCATTTCTTCCAAGTGTCAAATAATCAAGTCCTACATCGATCAAAAAAGTTAACCTTCTCTTTATTTCTCTAAGAAGTTCGTGGGCAATTTCCATTTCAAAATCACTCAGTTTTAAAGCATCAAAGAAAAGTTTTAGTTCACTAATTGGCATTTCTGTCAAATCATATATATTGTATCCATCTATCCTAACGCTGAGGGCTTCTTCCCTCAACCTTTTGCCATTACAGGCTTGACATGTCTTTTGAATCATGAAATTTCTTTCGATCCATTCCTTTATTTCCCGGGAATCCGTTTGCTTGTACCTTCTTTCGTACCAATTCACCATTCCTTCAAACCCTCTAGTAAACTCATAACTGTCTCCGTTCTTTTTTGAAAAGGAAAAATCTATTTCTTTGTCAGTCCCATACAGCAAGGTATTTAAAACTTTTGAAGGCATACTTTTTAAAGGTTTTGATGGATCCTCACCCAAACTTCGAACAACATCTTTCATCATGCTCACCATAAAAGTATCTTTCCCCATATTCAAAGCAGCGCCATCTTCTAAAGACTTGTTTATATCAAATATATATTCAGGCTCAACCTCCAACTTAAAACCTAATCCATGGCATTCCGAACATGCCCCATAAGGACTATTAAATGAAAACAATTTGGGATTAATTTCTGGAAAGCTGTAACCACATTTAGGGCAAGCTAAATTCTCAGAATAAGTTTGAGAAGAAATAACGTTCTCATCATTATCCATTTCCCTAATTTCTACAAAGCCATCTCCTTCTTTAAGGCACAATTCAACGGCTTCGAAGATTCTCTCAAAATTATCTTTTCTCAACTTAACTCTGTCAACAAGTAGGTTTATATTATGCCTGTAGGTCTTTTCAAGTGAGTCTATCTCATCTAAATCGTATATCACTCCATCGATTTCCACCCTTTTAAAACCTGACAGCTTCATACTATGTAGTTCCTTTTTAAACTCACCTTTCTTTTCCTTGGCAATTGGAGCAAAGATATACAATCTTGCATCCTCATTAAAATTCTTAAAAATATTATCCACAATTTCATCTACAGTAGAACTTTGCAGTGGGATATTGCACTTTGGGCAGTAAGCCTTACCAACCCTTGCAAACAACACCCTAATATAATCATAAATCTCTGTGATGGTACCTACCGTTGACCTTGGATTATGACTTACAGATTTTTGTTCAATAGCAATTGAAGGTGAGAGCCCCTCGATAAATTCTACATCGGGTTTTTTCAAATTTCCTAAAAACTGTCTTGCATAGGAAGAAACAGACTCTAAATACCTTCTTTGACCTTCCGCATATATAGTATCAAGTGCTAAAGTTGATTTTCCTGAACCAGATAAGCCGGTAATGACTGAAAGGGTATTCTTAGGTATCTCAACATCTATATTTTTTAAATTATGCTCTCGAGCACCTTTTATTCTAATCCATTTGTTATCCATACACATCCTGCCACTGAAAACATAGACAAACATGCCTATATCCAGAAGTTTCCTGCTTCAACGTGTCCCGCCTCGATATATATCTACTACGGTTTGTTTGACACTCCACAGGCGTGAATTCCCGACTGGCCATCGGTACACATATGCAAAGCAATTTCAACAAGCTATCGCATATTCTTTGGCATTCTTCAGATTAATTGCTGCGTTCAAATCTCTATCTATTTTCGATCCACATTCTTCGCAAATGTAAACTCTGTCTGATAATCTTAGGTCTTTCTTGATATTACCACAATGAGAACATATTTTACTTGATGGATAAAATCTTGAAACTATCCTCAATTGAATTCCTAAATGTTTACATTTGTTTTCGAGTCTAATCTTGAAATAGTGGAAATTCTGTTTTGCAATTGCTTTTGATAAATGCCTATTCTTCATCATTCCTTTAACATTCAAATCTTCGATAGTGAAATATTCTGGTTTGGTTTTCACCAGTTCACAAACTACTTTATTCACATAGTCATGACGTTTGTTTTTAAGTTTTTGATGAAGTTTCTGGACCTTTAATACTTGTTTGTCTATATTTTTTGCAGAATTTGTGGCAGTACCTCCTTTCTTTTTATTTTCGTATTTTTTTGATAACCGTCTCTGCTCACGCTTAAGTTTTTTTTCGAGTTTTTTAATTTCTTTGCTTTTATTTATATTTTTCTTCTTAATACCGTTACTAGCTACTACAAATTCTCTTATACCTACATCGATACCAATCCCTTCGGAGAATGATATATTGTCTTGCTTTATTCCTTTTTCAACTGCCGTGAGGCTGTCTTCTTCTACAAGAACGCTAACATAATATCTACCTGCTTCAAAAGAAACTGAACCACTTCCAACTTTAGCATTTGTAGGGATGTAGCCTTTTTCTTTTAGTCGAACAAATCCCAATGTTGGTATTTTTACTCTATGTCTTTCAATCGTCCAATCAGTTTTATTATTTCTAGGAAAGTAGGCTTTAACGTCATTATTCTTTTTCTTTTTGAATCTAGGAAATTTTGATTTACCTTTAAAAAACTTTTTAAAAGCTCTTTCACCATTCATAATTGATTGTTTAACAGCTTTACTCGATACATCTTTTATCCAATTGAATTCTTGACTGTTCGGTATAAACTCGTTATTTAACCATACTGAAAACTCCATACCCGAAACAAATCGCCTTTCTTTTTCATAAATCTCCTTGTTATGTGCAATGTAGAAATTGTATATAAACCTACAAACACCTAGTGTTTTTTTAATTTGTTGTTCTTGTTCAAGCGTCGGATTTATCTCTGTTTTGTAGCTCTTTAGCAATCTCATCATCGCCCTTTATTTGCTTTTTATACTTTCTAAGTCCGTCGATTTTACACGAAAAAACATGAATAGGGTTGATAGTTTCTCATTGTTTACTACAATAATTTCTACACCATTAGATTTTAAAAATCTTTCAAACCAATCGTAACCACTACAAATAAATCTGTCTTTGTGTGCAATTAATATTGTTTTTACTAAACCTAACCTACAATTTCCTATTAATTTATTCCACTTTTTACGATTGTAATTTAATCCAGAGCCAATATCTTCAAATATTTCATCAACAATAATTCCTTTTGCGTTAGTATATTGTGTTAAAAATTCCACTTGATTTTTTAAATCATCTTTCTGGTTATTTGCTAAAACTCTTGCGTAAATTATTGTTTTCCTATGTTTAGAATTACTTTCACCTATATAATCTACGTACTGCTTATGAGTATAATAGCGTCAATTGGTTGGACTTCGAAACGCCTTAAGTATCCCTTTTCTGTCCCACCTGTGCAATGTTTTGACCGATACACCGATCATTTCAGCAAATTCATGTAGTTTATATGCATTCATATGCTATCACCTCTTACAGGTATATTTCATCACATACAAACACATTTGTCAATATATTTTTTAACTATTTTCGCCCTTCTGGAAAGGCAAAAATTCACACCTTTTTTATACATTTATATTATACAATCAAAAAATTAACGCTAAAAGAATTTTATTTATCTTTTAACAAAGAAACCTCAAAACATCTTCATTGTTGGTTTTACCATCAAAAAACCATGGACCTAAAAACATATATGATATAATTACATTATGTGATTGGCAACTGGGTGGGGAGTATTTGCCGCAGTGTGCAAACAATGTTTTTAAATGATTTTGACCTTGATTTGGGGTTTTTAAGGGGAACCCCCTTAACGTTCGGCGAAGGGGCGCTAACAAAGACTAAACGCAGCTTACATAAAAAAACTAAAAACATTACCATAACAAGGAGTCCTCGAATGAAAATAGCGATGATATTTGGAACACGGCCAGAAGCAATAAAAATGGCACCATTATACAAAAAGCTGAAAGAAGAAAATATGGAGGTAAAAGTAATAGCAACCGCTCAGCACAGAGAAATGCTCGATCAAGTGTTGAATCTTTTCGAAATAAAACCAGACTACGACTTAAATATAATGACAAAAAATCAAACTCTACCACAACTAACTTCAAAACTAGTTACAGAGATAGATAAAATACTAAAAATTGAACCATTCGATTACATACTAGTACAAGGGGATACAACCTCCACTTTTGTTGGAAGTCTCGCTGCTTTTTACAACAAAATATTTGTTGGGCACGTGGAAGCGGGTTTAAGAACGAACGACATATACAACCCCTTCCCAGAAGAAATGAACAGAAGACTAACAGGTACAATTGCAAAGCATCACTTTGCTTCTACCCAAAAGGCAAAAGATAACCTACTAAAAGAAGGTGTAGAAGAAAAAAACATAATAGTAACAGGGAACACGGTTATAGATGCATTACTATGGGTAAAAGAAAATAAAAACAAAGATATAGAAAAGATAAAAGAAAAGTACAACATAAAGAACAAAAAGTTTATCTTAGTAACCATGCATAGAAGGGAGAACTGGGGAAAACCGATAGAAAACGTGATGAAAGCGATAAAAAGGTATCTACACGAAAACGAAGAAATGCATATAGTATTTCCAGTTCACTTAAATCCGATAGTGAGAGAAAGTGTGTATAAAATACTTGGGAATGAGGAAAAAGCGATATTGATAGATCCTGTTGAATACTTAGAATTCATCGCGTTAATGGACGAAAGTCATTACATAATGACAGATTCAGGAGGGATACAAGAAGAAGCACCCACATTGGGCAAACCAACGTTGGTATTAAGAGAAACAACGGAAAGGCCTGAAGCGATAGAAGCAGGAACAGCAAAATTAGTAGGAACGCAAGAAGAAAAAGTGTATCAAGCCATGAAAGAACTAGAAACAGAAAAATATGCACAAATGAGCAAAGCGAGCAACCCTTTTGGAGATGGCAAGGCATCTCAAAGAATCGTTGAATTTTTGAAAGAAAAATATTACTCTTTATAAGGGCTATTTTCACTTGCCACCATTCTATTCCCTGACAAATCGGATATATAATACAGTTCGTCGTAGAGTTGCAAAAAATCTTTAATAGAAGTCTCTTCGCCTAAATCAATACATTTATTACCCTCATCAAGTTTAACTTTTAGATTGAAATCATCTATTATCTCCTTAACCTTAGAAAACTCAAACTTCTTATAATTACCTTTTTTGATAACCTTATAAAATCTCTTCAAATACGAAGGTTTTCCTTTGATTTTCTCACTAAAATAATCGATACTTTTTAATTTAATATCCTTACCAAAAAGGTTCTCCTCTCTCTTTATTTCCTCGATAACTTCATCTTTAGCCTCTTCATATTTCTTGTAAAACCCGAAATCTCTTTCAAAATAAGTCAAATTTCTAATTAAGACGGTATCTCCAACAACCATGTAATCAAAACTATTTTTTGGAATTAAGTAAAACTGTTCCTTTAAAGGTTGAATTTTACGTGCAGTAAGGGCTAAAATCCTTTTATCTTTAAAGATTTTGGAAGCTGTTAAATATTGAATACCCAACAAAAAATCATTCAACTCATTACTGTACAATTTTACTATCAGTTTGAACTTCTTAATTGTTTCCAAGTCTTTATTAGAATAATTTTTTATATACTTACCTTCACGAATAATCTCAACAATATCCCCAATATCGCTTACATTCTCTTTGACATCTTTTAGATACAAAAAGCTCCTATCATCAATGACTGTCTCGTATTCATCTACCTTGTTTGATTCTTTGACGCGTAAATCATTTAAAAACTCGTCAGTAGAGGCCAGAAAAATGCTCTTGAAAAATAAGGGATCCTCATTTTTCAACCAAAATATCTCGTCTTTCTCATTTTGGATAAAAACATCCATTATGAAATCCTCTGAAGCATCTATTAACTCTCTAAGAGATTCTAAATTCTCTTTTAAAAAGATATTCTTTAAAATCTCATCCCAATTAACTTTATTCATTTCTTGTCATCCATCCCCAAATAAATATCTTTGGAAAACTCTTTAACTGTCATTTCTTCGGCTATTGATTTTGAAATCAACCAAGCGGACCGCATACTCTTTTCACGTCCGTTCATAAAATAAACCTTGTAAATACTATAGCCAAACAAAGAAAGGACAGGGTTTATAGCAATTAAATCTGTCTTCACATAAATATTGCCTACGATAAAAACGATTATGGCAAAAGAAATCAATTCTTTTATGCCACCCATATTGATAAAAGGCAAGATATAAACAAAAATATAATCCAACAATCTTACGTTCTGTGATTCTACTTTCTCAAAAGAAATGAACTTTTCCTCGGCATTCGTCTTAGCAGAAATAAAAAGAATCAATGAAACAACAAAAACAAAAATCGAAAAAATACTAAAAAATAAGAACAAAGCGTTCCCAAAATTATTAATGGCAAAGATAACAAAAAGAGGCAGATACGAAAGTAAAAACAAAAACGATTTAAACAACGTATTGATCATACAAAAACCTCCCCAGTGAGGGAATCTATATATCTTAATAAGTCACATATTCATAATTATAACAAATAAACCCACCTTTTAATTCTATATCTCCCTTCAGCTTCATGTAGAAAGCGGTTGTTTCTTATGATATAATAAATCGGGGATAATAACAACAAAAGTCTTTATAATTTCAAGGTGAAATTTTATGAAAATTCTGATCATTGGTTACATGCATCCAAAATTTGACAAAAGAGTATACAGAACGGTTAAATCCCTTTCTAAAGTTCATGAAGTTATTTATCAATATTGGACCAATAAAGATGAAAAAGAATATACAGATGGAAATATTAAATACCTACCCATAAAAGAAATCAATGAAACAATAGGCAATCCATTAAAAAAGCTTATTAATAGAAGGCCTCTCGATAAAAAAATATGCGATTTGGTAGCCGAAGAAAATTACGACATCTTATACATGCATCATTTTTTAGCAAGCAAACCTTTGGATCCTTTTAAAATAGCAAAAAAAAGAAATAAAAAAATCGTTTACGATATTCACGAATACCATCCAGAAAACTTTTTAGCAGAGTTAGAAGGGATGATTGGAAATTTAAAAGTAAAAACCGTCTGGAGGTTCTTTAAAAAGCAATTAGATCTCTCAGATCTGGCAATATTCGTCTCAGAAGAAACAAGAAATGATGTTGTTAACAAAACGAACATAGATAAAGAAAAAACCTATATTATACCCAATTACGCAAATTTTATTATAAAACCTGATATTCAAAAAAAGAGAAAAGAAATTGTCTTAGTTGGTAAAGTAACAAGAAAGATAGAAGATGAGAAAAAAATATTAAAATCTTTAATCGAAAAGGGTTTTAGCTTCAAGATTATAGGAATGGATTCGAAAGAGTTTATGGACATAACCCATGAATCTACAGAATTTTTACCTTACGATGAAATGATGAATGAACTATCCAATTCCCTGTTTTCTCTAATTTCTTACAACACCGTCAAAAACAGAGATTATAAAAACGACATTTACGCCTTGCCTCATAAGTTTTACGATTCTTTAGCAGCAGGCACCCCCGTTATTGTAAAAGAATCTTTTGTTTCAATGGCTAAACAGGTAGAAAATTTAGGCTTAGGAGTGGTTATAGATCCATCTAAAGTGGAAGAAAGTGTTGAAAAAATCACTAACGCATACAAAAATTACGAAAAAATTATAAAAAACGTTGAAAAACACCAAAAAGAATTTATATGGAATGAAGAAAAAGAAAGGAATTTTCTTAACTTGATATCTCACATAACAACGTAATCCATACTTTAGTGATATCTGATTTCAGAAAGAGTAGTGAAAAAAGCTATTAAAAAAATAGATAACAATATCATAACGATTTACACTATAAACAACATTATAGCAACAAAAAAGTTCAATAGTTGATAAAAGAGGAGGAAAGATGTAAATGACAGCTATCAAGGTAGGAATCATTGGAGCAGGAAGTGCAGCATTTTCTTTAAGATTGGTTAGCGATCTTTGTAAAACAAAGGGATTATCAGGAAGTCTAGTATCCTTAATGGATATAGATAAAGACAGATTGAACGCAGTACACATGCTTGCTAAGAAATTTGCAGAAGAATTTGGAGCAGATTTGAGATTTGAAACTACAACAAATGTTGAAGACGCAATAAAAGACTCAAGTTTTGTTGTAAATACTGCCCTTGTTGGAGGGCACAGTTACTTTGAACAGGTAAGAAATATTTCAGAAAAACACGGATATTACAGAGGAATAGACTCACAAGAATTCAACATGGTTTCAGATTATTACACAATAAGCAATTTCAACCAATTAAAGTTCATGCATGATGTTGCAAAAGCTATTGAAAGGATATCTCCGAAGGCATGGCTTTTGCAGGCAGCAAACCCTGTCTTTGAACTAACAAATTTAATAACAAGAACGGTCCCAATAAATATGGTTGGAATATGCCATGGCCATCATGGAGTAGACCAAATAATTGAAAAATTAGGATTAGATACGGAAAAAGTCGAATGGCAAGTAGCTGGGGTAAACCATGGAATATGGTTAACAAAATTCATGTACGAAGGAAAAGATGCCTACCCATTAATTGATGAATTATTAGAAAAAGAGGTTAAAAACTTCAAACCCACCAATCCATTTGACGATCAACTCTCTCCCGTTGCAAAAGATATGTATGAATTCTATGGAAAAATGCCCATTGGAGACACAGTCAGAAATGGAAGCTGGAAATACCATTACAACCTTGAAACAAAGAAAAAATGGTTTGGAGAGCCATGGGGAGGCGTTGATTCAGAATTAGGATGGAAATGGTATCAAGACAGACAAGCAGAGATTGCATTAGCAATGCAAAAAGTTGCCAAATATTTCCAAGAAAATAAAAACGCCAAGCTACTTTCAAAAGAATCATTCAACGAGATAATTTCTCAAACAAAAAACGATGTAAAAGAAGAATTCACAAAAGAAATATACAACTTGCTAGACCCTGAGAGGAAAAGTGGCGAACAACATATATTGTTGGCAAATGCCTTATTAAACAATGAAAAAGCAGACCTTGTTCTCAATTTACCGAATAACGGTACTATACCTGGAATTCCAGACGATGTAGCCGTCGAGATCCCTGTGTATGCAGACAAAGATGGAATCCACCGTTATAAAATAGATCCACCACTTCCAGAAAGGATAACAAAGATGTACCTATACCCAAGAATTATGAGAATGGAATGGGCATTAGAAGCATTCCTAACTAGAGATAGAAAAGTACTTGAAGAATTTTTGATCAGAGATCCACGTACCAAATCTTACGACCAGGTAGTAAAAGTTATAGATGAAATTCTTGCTTTGCCAGGTAACGAAGAAATGAGGAAGCACTACAGCAAATAATAGTTTATTTTAGGGGGCTAATGCCCCCTTTATTTAACAAACAAGCCTATTTACAAAGATTTTGTATAAATCCTCATTATAAGTATCAGTGATAAATTTATCTATTTCTTCTATTTCAAATGTTTTCATTATAGATTTTTTACCAAACTTAGAACTATCAACAAGCATATATATTTCATTACAATTTTCTGCTACTATCTTTTTTATACTTGCACTTTGTGGAAGATTTTCAAATGTGCCTTCTTCAAAAGAAAAGGCACTACAAGAAAAAAAGGCTTTTTCTACACGGATTTCTTTCATCATATTCTCAGGAATTACCCCAACAGTTACACCATTTTTGTTATCTAATGTTCCACCTGCAACTACAACGTTGTGAGTAGGATTTTCACAGAGTGCCAATGCAGTGTAGAGATTATTAGTTACAATGTTTAAAAACTCTTTTTTTTGAGCTATTTTCTGAGCTAAAATATAGCAAGTACTACTTGCATCTAAAAACAAAGTCGAATCTCTAGTTATAAATTTTAAGGCTAACTCAGCAATCTTTTCTTTTTTATCCTGATTAAGTTTCATTCTTTCAAAAAATCGAGCTTCGGATAAATTATTTCTCTTTTTTCTTATACCTCCGTAGAATTTCTCAATTAGCCCTTTTTTATAAAGCTCTGAAATATCCCTTCTTAAAGTTACCATAGATACATCCAACTCTCGAGCCAAATCTTCTATATTAGCAGATTTTTCTCTCTCTAAAATTTCTAAAATTCTATCCTGCCTCATAACTTTTGTCATTAAAATCACTCTCCATCGATGTTTTATATAAATATGTTTTAAAGAAAAAATTAAAAAGTTTAAATTCATGCAAAAAATCCGATTATGGTCGATTATAATGAATTATTTCCGAATAACTCGAAAATTCTTTGATTATGTTAGTTTTGTATTTCGTCTAATTACTGATATACTATGATGAAATTATATCATAATATTATCACATGATGATCATATTTTACAAAAATATAATATTAAATTTAGGATTATCAATTCAAACAATAAAAAACAGGAGGCTACAACATGCTAGAGGAGCAATTAAAAAAAGAAGTTGCAGAATTTGCAAAATTAGTATGGGACAGAAAACTGACAGATGGAACAGGCGGAAATATGAGTATAAAATATGGAGACAAGATATATATTACTCCAACATCGACTATAAAACACTTTCTAACAGAGAAAGATATCATCACAGTAGATAAAAATGGAAATAAAATTGATGGGCTCAAAGAACCTTCTTCAGAAAGAAAAATGCATATTAAAATATACGAAAAAACAAATGATGTAAACGCAATTATTCATGCTCACCCAATATATGCTACCTCTTTCGCGATCACCTTTGAGAAATTACCTATAAACGCTCTTCCTGAATCTTCTTTAGTTTTGGATCCAATAACCTATATCCCCTATCAAATGCCTGGAACCCAGGAATTTGCAGATGCTTTTAACGAAGGTTTAGAAAAAGGATCTCGTGTATTCGTTCTCCAAAACCATGGTGTTACCGTTGCGGGAAAGGACATGAATGAAGCATATGTAAAGTTGGAAACTTTAGAGTTTCTCGCTCAAGTTTCATTTATTTCAAAACTCTATTCTAACGTGAATGAAATACCAAAAGAAAAAATAGCAGCATTTAAAGAATTTTTCAGAAGAAACAAGGAGGAGCAATGATGGAGTTAACTGAGATAAAAGAAAAAATAAAAAATTTTAAAGTAGAAGTCCCCTCATGGGGGTTCGGAAAATCTGGAACAAGATTTCATGCTTTTCATATTCCCGGTGAAGCCAGAAATGTTTATGAAAAAATTGATGACGCTGCATTTGTAAACAAAATAACCGATGCTGTATCTGCTGTTGCAATACATATACCATGGGACAAAGTTGAAGATTATAAAGCTTTAAAAGAGTACACAGAGGAAAAAGGATTAAAAATAGGTGCAGTCAATCCAAATTATTTTGAAGATGAAGACTACTTATTTGGTTCACTAAGTAATTCTAACTTAAAAATAAGGCAAAAAGCAATTGATCAAACTTTTGAATGTATAGAAATTATGAAACAAACAAATTCAAAAATTTTATCTATGTGGATCCCAGATGGTTCTAATTATCCTGGACAGATAGATTTCAATAAATCTTTTGAATTACTTGAAGATTCATTAAAACAAATTACGAAACATTTAGAAAAAGATATGACTATGCTTTTAGAATATAAATTCTTTGAACCTGCTTTTTATTCGACACTACTATTTGATTGGGGAACTTCATATATGTTGTCAAAAGAATTAGGAGAAAAAGTGAAAGTACTTGTCGATTTAGGTCATCATCCCCAAGGAACGAACATTGAATACATAGTTTCTTTATTATCTCAAAAAAAGAAGTTAGGTGGGTTTCATTTCAATTCAAGAAAATACGCAGACGATGATTTAACTGTAGGCTCTCTCAATCCGTATGAATTATTTCTAATCTTCGTCGAACTCAACAAATTTTTTGATCTTTCTGCAGAAAGTGAAAACCAAAAAATTAGCTTGGTATTAGATCAAAGTCACAATGTAAAACCAAAAATCCTTGCTGTGGTACAGTCCTTAAATAATCTACAAATTACCTATGCAAAGTCTCTACTAGTAGATTATGAAAAATTGAAACAAGCTCAAGAAAACCATGATGTTATAGAAGCAGAAGAAACTTTAAAAGAAGCATACGAAACAGATGTAAGGGAAATTTTAAGGGAGGTGAGAAAAGAAAAAGAATTACCTGAAGATACAATAAAATACGTAAAGGAGAGTGATGAGTACTGGAAGATGGTGAAGGAAAGAGAAACGATATATTAAATTGATTTGCTGGTCATTTGAGAAGAACAGGATTACAACATTTTTTTGTATTAAAAGGAGAAACCAATATGAAACCCGATGTTAAAGGGATGTATACTGTATATTCTATAAATCCTTTAGCTTTAAAAGATACAAGGCCCAGGCTGTCGTGGGTAGTTGAAACCAGTGAAAAAAGGAAAAAACAAAGTGCCTATCGAGTTTTAATATCATCATCTCAACAACTCATTGAACAAGATGAAGGAAATATCTGGGATACTCATAAAATCGAAAGTGAAGATAATTACTGCTACTATAGCGGTGAAGAATTGGAAAGCTTCAAAAGGTATTACTGGAAAGTTAAAATATGGGATGAAAAAGGAGAGGAAAGCAGTTGGAGTAAAGTATCTTTTTTTGAAACTGGACCTTTGAGTAAAAGCGATTGGAAAGCAAAATGGATCACAAAAGAAGATCTAAAAACATTCTATTCTGCAGGTGATTTTAGCACAGAAAAATTCAAACATTACCATGCTGGGTATTTTAGAAAAACATTTGAAATTAAAAATGAGGTACAGAGTGCTAGAGCATATATTAGTGGGTTAGGGTTCTACGAACTTTATCTAAATGGAGAAAAAGTAGGAAATAACGTTCTTGACCCTGGACAATCAGAATATTCCAAAGAAGCTTTGTTTAATGTTTACGATATTACTTCCTTTCTTACAGGGCAGAATTGTGTAGGAGTGATTTTAGGTAACGGAAGGCATTTGGAACAATTTGGATATTCGAAACCAAAACTTATAATTCAAATATTGGTCGAATATGTAAATGGAGAAAAAGAATATATATTAAGTGATGAAAGTTGGGCTTCATCTCATGGACCCTTACAGGAAAATGGAATATATTACGGTGAAAAATACGATCGAACATTAGAAATGCCAGGTTGGAACACTTACCATTTTGATGCTTCAAATTGGGAAGAAGTAGAAATTACAAAAGGCCCAAATTTGAGGTATCAAAATATGCCACCAATTAGGGTCACAAAAATTCTCAAGCCCATAAAAATGTACACCCTAAAACCAGGAGTATTTGTATATGATTTTGGTCAGAACTTTACAGGTTGGGTAAAAATTAGTGTATCTGGTCCTAAAGGTGCGCAATTAAAACTAAGACATAGCGAACTAGTCAATGAAGATGGCTCTTTAAAAACTAATACAATTCGTAAAGCTGAAGCTACAGATACGTATATCCTAAAAGGTGAAGGTAAAGAAAGCTACGAACCACGATTCACTTACCATGGTTTTAGATATGTGGAAGTAAGCGGATTCCCATTTGTTCCTACAATAGAAAATATAGAAGGCCGTTTTGTTCATTCAGATGTAGAAAAGGTTGGTGACTTTTACTGTTCAAATGAACTTATAAATAAAATCCATAAAAATATATTGTGGGGACAATTGAGTAACCTACATAGTATTCCCACAGATTGCCCTCAGCGAGATGAAAGATTTGGATGGATGGGAGATGCACAATTATCTGCGGAAGAAGCGATATATAATTTTGATATGAACCTTTTTTATGAAAATTATCTTCAGGAGATAAAATTATCGCAAAAAGAGGACGGCTCAATTTCTGATGTTGTACCTGCCTATATAAAACTTTATCCAGCAGATCCTGCATGGGGAACTGCGTACATAACGATAGCTTGGTACTTGTATAAATACTATAAAAATGAAAAAGCTTTGTCAGATCACTATGAATCTATGAAAAAGTACGTAGAATTTTTACATAGGAGTAGTGAAAACAATTTGCTAAAAAAATTGGGCAAATTTGGTGATTGGTGCCCCCCAGGAGCTATATCTCCTAAAAAAACCCCTGTGGAGTTCACTTCAACATGGTATTACTACAATGACGTTTATCTCTTTTCAAAAATTGCAGAGGTTTTAGGAAAAGAAAAAGATGCTCAACATTACTTTGAGTTATCTGAAAACATTAAAAAATCTTTTAATGACTACTTTCTTAAAGATTATGGTTACGAAAGTAGAATGTTTGGACCAGTAGATCAATTAATTTCTCAAACATCACAAATTCTCCCTTTATACTACAACATGGTTCAGAATGATAAAAAAGAATTTATTTTAGATAAATTGATAAATAATATTGTGGAGCATCAGGATTCTCATCTAGATACAGGAATAGTGGGAACAAGGTATTTATTCGATGTGCTAAGTGAAAATGGATACTCAGACCTCGCCTTTAGAATAGCAACCCAAGAAAGCTATCCAAGCTGGGGATACATGATTAAAGAAGGCGCAACCACCGTTTGGGAGAGGTGGGAAAAGTTAGAAGCTGGAGGAATGAACTCTCAAAATCATATTATGTTAGGCTCTGTGGATACCTTTTTTTATAAATATTTGGCTGGTATATCTTTAGAAAAAGATGGATGGAAAAAAGCAAAAATTAAGCCTCATTTAGTTGGTGACGAAAAATTTGCCTCAGCTAAAATTAAAACAATAAGCGGTGAATTTCATGTTTCTTGGGAAAAATGTGAAAACCTATTTAAGCTCTCGGTAGTAATACCTTTTGGAACGGAAGCTGACGTATTTATCCCCAAATTATGGGATGAATTTAATTTGAAAGAGGGAGAAGATTTATTGTTCGGCAACGAACAAATTAAAGATTTTAAAGAAAGAAATAATATTAAACTAAAAGAATATAACGAAGAAAATATAATCTTAAATTTAGGTAGTGGTCAATATTATTTTGAATTAGAGAAAAAATAAAGGAGAATCCATATGTTGTACCCTAAGAAAATAGAAAAACTAACAGAAGATTTTTTTAAAGA
Source organism: Petrotoga sp. 9T1HF07.CasAA.8.2 (assembly GCF_002895585.1). Classification (NCBI taxonomy): domain Bacteria; kingdom Thermotogati; phylum Thermotogota; class Thermotogae; order Petrotogales; family Petrotogaceae; genus Petrotoga; species Petrotoga sp. 9T1HF07.CasAA.8.2. The sequence goes on from NZ_AZRI01000025.1 coordinate 27,148, forward strand.
TCCACCAAGTGAATATCGGGGTGCGCCTTTTTGGTCGTGGAATTCAAAGTTGAATCCTAATGAATTGAACGAACAGATAGATGTTTTTAAATTAATGGGGATGGGTGGTTTCCATATTCATCCAAGAACTGGTTTGGCAGTAAATTACTTAAGTGACGAATTTATGAATTTAGTAAACTTTTGTAATGAGAAAGCAAAAAAAGAAAAGATGCTTTGTTGGCTATACGACGAGGACCGTTGGCCGTCTGGATTTGCCGGAGGCTACGTTACAAAAGACAATAGGTACAGACAACGTTTTCTTGTTTTCACTCCTTTTGAATACAATGATTTAGAAGAAGCTGTTACTCATTCAGGTAGAATAGAAGGCAAAAAGAGAAAACTTCTTGGAAAATATGAAATATCTTTAAAAAACGGCTATTTAGTTCATTATAAGAGATTAAAAGACAACGGTAAAGTGAGAAATGGTTCAGATATATGGTGGGCTTATCTTGAAATAGCTACAGATGATCCTTGGTTTAACAATCAATCTTATGTTAATACACTAGATAAACATGCAATTCTAAGGTTTTTAGATATAACTCACGAAAAATATTACAAAGAATTAAGAAAAGATTTTGGCAAATCAATTCCCGCCATCTTTACAGACGAACCTCAATTTGCCAAAAAAAGTTACTTACCATTTTCGGATGAAAAAAAAGAGGTAGTTCTTCCATTTACAGATGATTTGGAAGAAAGTTATTATAATATCTACAACGAAAGCTTAATAGATCGTCTTCCCGAACTGATATGGGAGTTACCGAATGATCAAGTTTCAGTTGTTAGATATAGGTACCATGATCACTTAACAGAACGTTTTGTATCAGCATTTGCTGATACGATAGGAAATTGGTGTGAAAAGCACGAGATTATGTTAACAGGTCATTTAATGGAAGAACCTACGCTAGAATCTCAAACAGCTGCTGTTGGCGAAGCTATGAGATCTTATAGATCTTTTCAACTTCCTGGGATAGACATGTTATGCGATTGGAGAGAATTTTCTACAGCAAAGCAAGCTCAAAGTGCTGCACATCAATATGGTAGAGAAGGTGTCTTAAGTGAGATATATGGTGTTACCAACTGGGATTTTGATTTCAGAGGTTACAAACTGGCAGGAGATTGGCAAGCTGCTTTGGGAGTTACCGTGAGGGTTCATCATCTCACATGGTATTCTATGGAAGGAGAAGCTAAAAGGGATTATCCCCCTAGCATTGGATACCAAATTCCTTGGTACAAAGAATATTCTCTAATTGAAAATCATTTTTCTCGCTTAAATACCGTTTTAACAAGAGGGGAGCCTATAGTAAGGGTAGGGGTAATACATCCAATCGAGTCTTATTGGTTACACTGGGGACCAAAAGATAAGACCGCTACTAAAAGAGAAGAAATGGAAACAAATTTTAAAAATATTATAGAATGGTTGCTTTTCGGTCTCATAGATTTTGATTTTATATCTGAATCGTTATTACCTTCTTTGTCAGAACTTCAAGAAAAAGATACCTTCCAAGTTGGTAAGATGAATTACGAAGTTATAATAGTTCCTGGTTGTGAAACCCTTAGAAAAACGACCTTGGAAAGGCTTGATATGTTTCAGAAATCTGGTGGAAAAATAATATTCCTTTCAGAACCTCCAAAATTTGTTGATGCAGTTGAATCTGATAGAGTTAAAGAATTGGCTAAAAAATCATTAATTATTCCCTTTTCCAAAAGTGCATTGTTACGAGAATTAAATCAGTATAAGGATATAGAAATATTTAAAGAAGATGGTACACCTTCTGATAAGCTATTTTATCAATTGAGATCTGAAGAAGACAAAAGATGGCTGTTCATCTCGCATGTATATAAAATGAAAAATCCTGATATTGCACAAAAAGAAAAAATATCTATCATAATTAAAGGAATATGGGAGCCTGTTATCTACGATACTGTAAATGCAGAAATAAAACAGTGTGAAGCTGAAATAAAAAATGGAACAACAGTGATAAAACACGAATTTTATCCTCACGATAGCTTATTGCTAGAATTAAAACCCTCCCAACCACGTAAAAAAGAACAAAAGAAAAACACATTGTCACCTATGAAAGAAATTCAAATAGAAGACCCAGTTTTTTACTCATTATCAGAACCGAATGTTGTTGTGCTTGATATGGCGGAATATTCATTTGACAACGGTGAATGGCAATCAAAAGAAGAAATATTAAGAATAGACAACAAGTTTAGAGAACTTTTAGGATATCCATTTAGAAAAAAGAAAGTCGCTCAACCATGGACTAACAAAGAAGAAGAACCATATAATCACTTGTTGAAATTAAAGTACACAATAGAATCCGAAATAGAAGTAAACGATCCATTATTGGCTTTAGAAAACCCGGAAAACACAAAAATTATTGTTAACGGTAAAAAAGTAGAATCTAAAGTTTCGGGTTGGTTTGTAGATAAATGTATAAAAAAGGTTCATATACCAAATTTACCAAAAGGATTTACAGAAATTATACTTGAAATACCTTTCAATTCGAAAACCAATATTGAATGGAATTATTTATTAGGAGACTTTGGTGTAGAAGTTAGGGGAAAACATGTAAAAATTGTTGAACCTAAAAAAGAACTCTCATTTGGAGACTGGGTCAATCAAGGACTTCCTTTTTACGCTGGTAATATAACTTATCATTGTACAATTGAATATGAAAAAGAAAGTGCCGCAGAGCTAGAAATTCCACAATTTAGAACTGCTTTGCTTTCAGTATCGGTAGATGGCTATGAAAAAGGAAAGATTGCTTTCGCTCCTTATACATTAGAATTGGGTAAACTCTCAAAGGGAAGACACACAATAGACATTACCGCTTACGGAAATAGAATAAATGCTTTTGGAACCATACATAACTGCGATGAAACCTATTCTTGGTTTGGTCCAGATGCTTGGAGAACAACGGGGAATCAATGGTCATATGAATACAGACTTAAACCTATGGGAATTCTAATCTCTCCCAAAATAAGAATTAAAACAACTGAAGGCTAAATCAACATTCATTGACATCATAGAAACAAAATGATTTTAAAAAAGTGTCACAAGGCGAAATTTTATAGAGGAGGTATTACAAATGAGAAGATACAAACTGTTTTTAAACGGTGAATTTGTAGAGTCAGTTTCTGGTAAAATGATAAAGGTAATAAATCCAGCCAACGAAGAAGTAATCTCCGAGGTTCCTGAAGCATCGGTTGAAGAAACTAAAAAAGCTATAGATGCAGCATATGAAGCTCAAAAGAAATGGGAAAAATTGCCAGCTATAGAAAGGGCAAAATATTTAAAAAAGATCGCAGATGGCATAAGAAAAAACGCTAAGATGTTAACAGAAATATTAATGGAAGAACAAGGTAAAATTAGAAGTTTAGCCGAAACTGAGATAAATTTCACTGCGGATTACATCGACTACATGGCTGAATGGGCTAGAAGAATTGAAGGAGAGATCATCCCAAGCGACAAACCAAATGAAAATATTTTCCTATATAAAGCGCCAATTGGTGTAGTTGCGGGGATACTTCCATGGAATTTTCCTTTTTTCCTAATTGCCAGAAAAATGGCCCCAGCGTTGATTACAGGAAATACTATAGTTGTAAAACCAAGTTCAGATACCCCCAACAACGCTTTTGAGTTCGCAAAAATAGTTGCAGAAAGTGGTTTACCAAAAGGTGTTTTCAATTTGATAACAGGTAGAGGCTCAGTTGTCGGTGAAGAGTTAGCTTCCAATCCAAAAGTTGGAATGGTAAGTTTTACAGGAAGTGTTGAAGCTGGTTCAAGAATAATGGCATTAGCTTCAAAAAACATTACAAAAGTATCTTTAGAGTTGGGAGGAAAAGCTCCTGCAATAGTTATGGATGATGCCAACCTAGACGATGCGGTAAAATATATAAAACAATCAAGGGTAATAAATACAGGACAAGTTTGCAACTGTGCCGAAAGGGTTTACGTGCATGAAAAGGTAGCAGATGAGTTTATTGAAAAAATGACTATAGCAATGGAAGACACAAAATACGGTGTTCCTTTAAAAGAAACCGATATAGAGATGGGACCCTTGATCAACAAGAACGCTCTTGAATCTGTTAAAGGATTTGTTAAAAGAGCCATAGATCAAGGAGCAAAATTGTTAACAGGAGGAGAAGACGATAAATTTGAAAAAGGATACTATTACAAAGCTACAGTTTTAGCCAATTGTACTCAAGATATGGAAATAATTCAAAAAGAAGTTTTTGGTCCAGTACTTCCCATTGTTACTTTCAAGGATCTTGATCAAGCCATTGAGTATGCAAACGACTGTGAGTATGGTTTAACATCGTCTATTTACACTCAGAACTTAGACGTTATGATGAGAGCGGCAAACGAAATAAAGTTTGGCGAGACTTATGTAAATAGAGAAAATTTTGAAGCCATGCAAGGTTTTCACGCTGGCTGGAGAAAATCTGGTATCGGTGGAGACGATGGAAAACATGGTGTAGAGGAATTTCTAAACACACATGTATTGTATATTCAATACAACACTAACAAGAAATAATTTTGAAGGTGTGAAAAAATGAGAGTTAAAATCCCATATGGTAAAGAAGTAAAAAAATTAGATTTAGATGAAAATTTAAATGTTTCTTTATTAAAAAAGTCGGAAGCTAAGGGCGTGTGGGGTGCTTTTGACATTGAGATGATGAAAGCGTTGAGTTCTCCTTTTGGCACCCCTTCTCTTTCAACCTTGGCTAAAAGGAAAAAAGACTGTTGCATAGTTATTTCGGATACCACAAGACCCGTACCAAATTCTCTTATTTTGCCCTATATAATCTATTCCGTGAGGTTAGGTGGTATTAAAAAGGAGAATATATCAATCCTAATCGCAAATGGTTCACATGAACCAGTCCCAGAAAGTATGTTTGAAGAATTAGTTGGTAAAGAAGTTTTGGATGAAAATATAAAAATAATTAATCACGATGCATACGATGATACTCAATTGAAAAAGATTGGGCAAACTTCTTCTGGTTGCCCCGCTATTGTGAATAAAAAATATTTAGAAGCGGACTTAAAGATCTGTACAGGTTTAATAGAACCCCATTTTATGGCAGGATATTCAGGGGGAAGAAAGTCAATCTGCCCAGGAATCGTTGGCATTGAAACCTTGAAAGTATTTCATGGTGTTCAGGCAATGGGAGATCCACATTCAAAAAGTTGTCAGCTAGAAAATAATCCTGTTGATAAAATCGCTAGAGAAGTGGCTTTGATGGCTGGCTGTGATTTCATAGTAAACGTTTCTTTAAACGGGAAAAATGAAGTGAATGGGATTTATGCAGGTGATATCTTTCAAGCTCACGAGATAGGTTGTAATATGGTAGCATATGATTCAATAGTGAAAATTGAAGAACCTGTGGATATAGTGATAACCTCAAATGGAGGATATCCTTTAGACCAGAACTTTTATCAAACCATTAAAGGTTTAGTTGAAGCTTCAGAGATTTTAAAACCTGATGGAGTAATAATAATGGCTTCTAAATGCGAAAATGGCATCGGGAAAAAAGAATTTAAAGAAATGCTTTTAGAAGTAAAAGAGAAGGGAATAAAAGAATTTTTAAAAAACCATGATTCGTCAGAAACTTTCAAAAGCGATCAATGGGAAGTCCAAAAGTTAACTCAAGTATTAGAGAAAACGAAAAACATTTTTATGTTGTCATCGTTAGATGAAGAAGAGTACAAGTATACTTTTTCAAATAAAATCAATAGTTTAGAAAAAGGATTAAAAAACGCTTTAAAATTAAAAGGGCACCGTGCCAAGATAGCGGTAATTCCTCAAGGGCCCTACGTTGTTGGAAAGATAAAAAATTGAAAAGGAGCCAAGTTTAGTCAACAACCCCCGTCTAAAGACGGAGGCGAAAAGCCTCGGAGTTGACCAGCCTAAGTTTGAAAACAGCTTAACGGCAAAGTTGGAAGACTACGTTATTCTGGTCATGACACCTTGGAATGCTGGAGCCAGTTCCATGCCCTGTCGTTCAACATTAAACAGGCATACGGGGTTGAAGCCAGTGTGTTGAACGCAAAAAGCCAGAATAACATTGGCGAGGCTCACTTTAACCCGAAAGGGATAACGGGAGGTAACTTCCATGGAAAAGAGATCTGTACAACGAGTTTTTGTGTTAGATAAAAACAAACAGCCACTTATGCCATGTCATCCTGCGAGGGCAAGAGAGTTACTGAAGAAAGGGAAAGCAGCAGTATTTCGTTACCATCCATTCACAATTATTCTGAAAGATCGTGAAGGTGGAGATACTCAACCTATACAGGTTAAAATCGATCCTGGCAGTAAGTATACTGGAGTTGCTTTAGTAGCAGATTTTAAACGTGGTAAGAAAGTTATTTGGGCATCTGTGATTTATCACAGAGGACATGTAATTAAAAAAAATTTAGATACTCGTAGAGGGGTAAGACGTTTTCGTAGAAATCGAAAAACAAGATACCGAAAGCCACGATTTTTGAATAGGAAGAGAAAGGAAGGTTGGTTGCCACCTAGTCTCATAAGTCGTGCAGAAAACATTCTTACATGGGTTAAACGTATTCGACGTTTTTCTCCAGTTACGAGTATTTCAATGGAGTTAGTCCGTTTTGATACTCAAAAGCTACAAAATCCAGAGATTAAGGGGGTAGAGTATCAACGAGGAACATTGTATGGATATGAAGTAAAAGAGTATCTCCTCGAAAAATGGGGTAGAAAATGTGCATATTGCGGTAAAGAAAATGTACCGTTAGAAATAGAACATATCGTACCAAAATCTAAAGGTGGAAGTGACAGAATAAGTAACCTAACATTAGCTTGCCACGAATGCAATCAGAAGAAAAATAATCAATCTATCGATGAGTTTCTAGCTAACAATCCTAAAAAATTGAACCAAATAAAGGCAAGAGCAAAGGGGCCCCTCAAAGATGTAGCATCAGTTAATGCTACACGTTGGTATCTGTTTAACCAGTTGAAGAAAGAAGGATTACCTATCGAAGTAGGAACTGGTGGACAGACAAAATACAATCGTGAGATGCAAAATTATTCCAAAAAACATTGGATAGATGCAGCTTGTGTAGGAGAAAGTGGTTATAACGTTCAACTCGAACCAGATATGCAAGTCTTAGAAATCACAGCGATGGGTCATGGAATGCGTAGAATATGTTTTGTAGATAAATATGGGTTTCCAAAGAGTTATCGCCCAAAAGAACGAACATATATGGGATACAAAACAGGCGACATAGTCTTAGCAAATGTACCAAAAGGGAAAAATAAAGGTATCCATATTGGGCGAATTGCAATACGACATAGGCCAAGCTTTTTATTAAATGGTGTTGGTGATGTACATCCAAAATATCTTACATTACTACAAAAGAATGACGGTTATGGATATCAAATATCTTAAAAGGAGGAGAGATTCTGCATTCCTCTCACCATTAAAATGGTGAGTCCCCTGCAGATTTTTTTTCATGGAAATATGCGTATTAGTCAAACAAGTACCTTCCACTGACAAAGTACAGATAGATGAGGAAACTGGAACAATGATAAGGAGTGAATTAGAATCCGAACTCAACCCATTGGACATGTACGCAGTCGAAGAAGCAGTGAGAATAAAAGAAAGCACACCACAAACTAAGATAACGGTAGTAACGATGGGGCCTTCTTCAGCAGAATACGCACTAAAAGAAGCAATATCCATGGGATGTGATGAAGGAGTATTACTAACAGATAGAAAGTTTGCCGGCGCTGACACATTAGCAACCGCTTATACACTGACTCAATATTTAAAAGACAAACATTACGACATAATATTCGCCGGTGAAAGGGCAACAGACGGGGAAACAGGTCAAGTAGGACCATCTGTTGGCACACAGTTAGATATTCCTATACTAACCTATGTCAACAAGATAATTAACATAACAAACGATACGATAATCGTTCAAAGGGCTATAGAAGGCGGAAATGAAATTATTCAAACCGAGTTACCAGCTTTAATAACAGTTGTAAAGGAAATAAACGAGCCAAGACTACCGAATTTAGAAAACAAACTAAAAGCTAAAAAAAGTATTATAAGAATAATGAGCAATCAAGAGTTGAAAATAGAGGAAGGAAAGTTAGGACTTAAAGGGTCTCCAACAAGGGTTGTAAAAGTATTTTATCCAAAGATATCAAGAAATGGTGAAAAGATGGTAGTAAAAACCCCAAAAGAAGCGGTAGAAAAAATAACAAACTTCCTAAAAGAAAAAGGCGTGATATCATGAACCAAGAATACAAAGGCGTATGGACGATAGCTGAGATAAATGAAGGAAAAATAGAAACAGTATCGTACGAATTACTATCATGGGGAAAAGACTTAGCCACAAAATTGAATGTTGAACTATCAAGTGTAGTAATATCAAACAAAGTGGAGAATTTAGATAGCCTTATTCAATATGGGGCTGACAACGTATACTATGTTGAAGATAAGAAACTAGAACATTTCTATCCTGATGTACACACAAACATACTCAAAAAAATGGTAGAAGATTTCAAACCTGAAATAATACTTGCATCTGCAACTACAAGGGGAAGAACTCTCATGCCCGCTCTTGCTGCAAAATTAAATACGGGCTTAACAGCTGATTGTACGGACTTTGAAATAGAAGAAAAAACAAGATCTCTGATACAAATAAGGCCTGCTATAGGTGGAAACGTGATGGCAAAGATAAAAACAATAACAAAACCACAGATGGCTACGGTAAGACCTAAATCGAAACTACCTTTAGCTAAAGACGAAAACAGGAAAGGGAAAATAACAAAAATAGAGTACGATGAAGAACTCTTTCGATCAAAATATAGATGGATAGAATTTAAAAAAGACGAATCCAGCATACAACCACTTCAGCAAGCTGATGTAATCGTATCAGGTGGTAAAGGTTTAAAAAAGCCTGAGAATTTCAAATACTTACAAAACATATCAAAGAAACTAAAAGGTGCAGTTGGGGCGACTAGGGCGGTAGTAGATATGGGGTGGATAGACTACTCTCACCAAGTGGGACTTTCCGGAAAAACGGTCAGCCCAAAACTGTACATAGCCATAGGAATATCTGGTGCGGTGCAACACATAGCTGGAATGTCGTCATCTAAATATATTATAGCGATAAACAAGGACCCAGAGGCACCGATTTTCAAGGTATCTGATCTTGGAATTGTATGTGATGCTTTGGATATACTGCCGTTGTTAGAAAAAGAAATAAAATCAGGTGATCAAAATGAGTGAATACAGAAAAGTAACTACCAATACCGTTGAAAAGTTGAGAAAAATATTAAAAAACGATGCACTGTTGATATACGATGATACCGAAAGTCTAAAAAGTTACTCAAACGATGAATCAGGTGGAGAGTATTACGCACACATGCCAGATGTTGTAGTAAAACCAGAAACCAAAGAGCAAATTTCCCAAATAATAAAACTGGCAAACGACGAAATGATCCCCATAACACCACGAGGAGCTGGCAGTGGATTGGCTGGTGCGGATATACCGATATTTGGAGGAATAGTAATATCCCTTGAGAGAATGAACAGAATAATAGAAATAGATTCAGAAAATTTAGTCGCTGTGGTTGAACCAGGGGTAGTCACGAACGATCTATGTAGAATTGTATCAGAAAAAGGATTATACTATGCAGGATATCCCATGAGTGTAGAAACAAGTTTCATTGGTGGCAACGTTGCTACCAATGCAGGTGGGAGTAAAGTGATAAAATATGGAAACACATCTCACCATATATTGGGATTAGAGGTAGTAATGCCTGACGGTGAGATAGTAGAATATGGGGGAAAAAGAAGAAAAGATTCGAGTGGTTACAACCTATTACAACTCTTTATAGGTTCAGAAGGAACGCTCGGAATATTCACAAAGATATACGTAAATCTTATACCCCAGCCAGGGAAAGTCGTTGACTTGCTGGTTCCCTTTGAAAGTGTTGAAAAAGCTATAAGCAATGTCGCTCCATTAATGGTCGAAACAAAGAGTTTGCCCTCAGGAATAGAATTCATAGACAAGAAATCCATTTACTATGCTTCAAAATACACTGGAATGAAATTACCCTACCAAGACGAGGTAGAATCTTATCTCATAGTTCAATACGAAGCAACGAGCTTGCAAGAGATTGAAGAATTGTACGAAAAAGGTGGCAAAGCATTACAAAAGAACGGAGCAAAAGACGTATTCATAGCAGATAACAGAAGTAACTCTGAAAAGATATGGCGTATGAGAAGGAACTGGTTGGAAAGTTTAAAAGCTGTAGATCCGTATGTACCAACTGGAGATGTCGTAGTACCAACATCGAAGATACCTGAAATGATGACATACATCAACGAAGTAGCCAACGAGTTTAACATAGATATTCCTGTGGCAGGACATGCAGCTGATGGTAACCTCCATCCTGCACCATTAAAACCAAAAAATCTTCCACCAAATGAATGGAAAACCTTATCGGAAGAGATACTTGGAAAAATAGCGATGAAAGCTGCCCAAATGGGTGGAGCCATAAGCGGGGAACATGGAGTAGGGTTCATAAAAAAGGAGTTACTAAAAAAGACAAAACCAAAACAGTACAAATGGATGCAAGAGGTAAAAGAAACGCTTGACCCTAATAACATTATGAACCCAGGGAAGTTATTCTAAAAAAATTTTCAAAGAAAAGGTGATAATTTTGAAATATCTACACTTAGCTATCGACCTCGGAGCGTCAGGTGGAAAAGTAATGGCAGGTAACATACAGAATGACAAACTTATCTTGAGTGAAGTAAACCGTTTTTCAAACTCCCCGGTTGAAATAAATGGAATATCTTATTGGAATATCTTGAATCTGTATGATCATATAATTGAGAGCATTCACATAGCTCAAAAAAATGATCAAAAGATACTGTCTTTAGGTATAGATAGTTGGGGAGTGGACTTCGGACTTTTAAACAAAAACGGTTATTTAATAAACAATCCAATTCATTACAGAAATATGTTTAAAACGAATACAATGCAAGAGACAATAGAAAAGGTTGGCAAGAAATGGATATATGAACACTCCCCAACACAGTTTCAACCGTTCAATACATTGTACCAAATATTAGCCTACCAAAAATATGCTCCAGATTTTGTCAAAATCTCAAAAGACCTATTGATGATCCCTTCGTTGCTAAATTATTTTTTAACAGGTGAAAAAGCTATTGATTTTACAATGGCTACAACTACTCAAATTTATAATCATAGAAAAAGAAAATGGGACGATGAAATAATGAAAAAGTTTGACATTCCTGATATATTACCTGAAATAGTACCTGCCGGTACAAAAATCGGTAAAATAAAAATAGATGTTTTAAATAACAATTCAAACATAGATGTAATTCTTCCAGCCAGTCACGACACAGGGTCCGCATATTCCGCAATTGCTTCAGACCCCTCAGATACCATGTTCATTAGCTTAGGAACATGGTGCTTGACTGGTGCCATTGTTAATGAGGTCCCCTACAACGAAGAACTCATGGAAAACAATTTAGCCGCAGAGGGTTGCTTGGATGGATCTTTTAGAATATTGGCAAACGTAACAGGAATGTGGTTAATCCAAGGTATTATAAAAAGTCTCAACTTGCCGGATAATAGCGATACTTATCAAAAAATTACAGAAATGGCACAGAACGCAAAACCATTTTCTTCTTATATCAATGTAGATGATCCTTCTTTACAAAACCCTCAAGACATGATACAGGCAATAATTCAACAATCTATAAAAGATAACGATACCGTTTTAAATGAAACATCTCAAGTTATAAGAACGGCGTTGGAAGGGATTGCCTTCAAAGTAAATGAAGTTAAAGAAAAACTATCAAAGATATTGGAAATCGAGTTTAAAAGGATCCATGTGGTAGGTGGAGGAACCAGAAATAAATTACTTTGTCAATTCATTGCGGATGCAACAGGACTAACTGTTTTAACTGGCCCTATTGAAGGAACAGCCGTAGGAAACTTAGTCTCTCAGTTATACGCCTTGGAACTTGTAAAAAACTTTGAGGAAGCACGGGACTTAATAAAAAGATCTTTCGAATTTCAATGTTTTGAGCCAAAAGAACATGATATCTGGAAAGAGGCTTTTATTTCTTTTCAAAAGAAAAAATGATATAATTAATACGAATAATGGGCGGACTCTTGTCCGCTTTTTGTATATGAAAGGAGTGGAAATTCCTTTATCCAAATGTCATGTGGGCTTACTGTGGGGTGGGGAGCAGGGTGAAGGGCCGCTAATCGATGTTTTAGAGTTGCAAAAGACAGTACGTAAAATTTAAAAAGGAGGTCATATTTTATGAAAGTATTAGTTACTGGTTTTGAACCTTTTGGGGGCGATAAAATAAATCCAACAGAAAAAATTATCGACTCCCTAACAAATGAAAAGTTTGAAGGAGTTTCAATAGTTACAAAGGTCCTACCTGTTGTGTTCAAAAAAGCCGATGAGATCTTAATAGAGTTGTTGGAGGAACATAAACCTGATATCTCAATTCACTTAGGATTAGCGGGTGGTAGGAGCAGTATAAGCTTGGAAAGAGTAGCTATAAATCTGATGGACGCTAGAATCCCCGATAATGAAAATTATCAACCAAAAGACGAACAATTAAGAAAAGATGGGGAAACAGCTTACCTTTCTAAACTACCTATAAAAGAAATAGTTAACGAATTAAGAAAGGAGAGAATCCCTTCTGTTGTTTCTAATACTGCCGGATTGTACGTCTGCAACGAAGTTATGTATTTAAGTTTGTATCACTCTGCAAAATTCGGATTTCCCATTAAGACAGGTTTTATTCACGTTCCTTATCTACCAGAACAAGTTGTTGAAAAATTTCTCACAAATGGTCAAAATATACCTTGCCTGCCGTTAGACTTACAGGTAAAAGCAGTGAAGATAGCAATTCAAAAAACTATAAAATTATAACTTTTATATTTTAAAAAGGGGGTCTAGAGATGACTTGGTTGCCTATTTTAGGGGTTTTAATCGTTGTTTTAGGTTTAGCTTTGGGAAGTAAATTCAACATTAATCCTCTTATATCTGTTCTTTTAGGTGGTTTTGTTTCTGGACTATTAGGTGGATTAAGTGTAGTGCAGATTCTTGAGGTAATTGGTTCATCTTTTATTGCTAATAGAACTATGATTCTATTTTTAATTATGTTACCTGCTATCGGGATCACCGAAAGACATGGTCTTATGGAACAAATGGGGCATTTAATATCTAAATTAAGAGCAGCTACTCCTGGAAGAATAGCTTATATCTACCAACTTATACGAGAGGTTTTTGTGGCAATAGGCATAAGAATAGGAGGACATGCAGCATTCGTAAGGCCTTTAATTTATCCGATGGCAAGAGGATCTATAGGAGAGGCTGAAATTAATGAGGATGATGAAGAACAAATAAAAGCCATGACAGCTGCCTCAGAAAATATAGGAAATTTCTTTGCACAAAACGTTTTTCCTGCCTCAGCTGGACTACTGTTAATTCAAGGAGTTATGGGTGAAATGGGCTTTGAGTTAAATTTAACTAGTTTAGCAAAAGCTGCCATTCCTATGGCTATAGTTGCAGCTATCTATGGATTTATTTACTTTATGATCCTAGATAGACGATTCAAAGGGGTGAGCAAATAATGAAAGAATTCTTCTCTTCCACAAATACATTAGAAATTTTCTATATTGTAATTGGATTGATTTTACTATATTACGCATATCTAACTTGGAAAGATGAAAAACACCAACAAAAGGTGGGAACTATGATTTTTTGGATAATATTAGCTATTTTATTTATTTTTGGGAAATGGTTACCCCCCGTCATTTCTGGTATTTTGGTTGTCGTAATCGCAATTGATGCAGGTATAGGAAAGATAGGAAAAGGTACCTACTTCAATACCTCAAAAGAATTTAAAGAAAAAAGAAGAAAACAACTTGGGAACAAATTATTAATTCCCATTCTAACTATTTCAGGTGTTGCGATTTTATTCGCTGTGGTTGGATGGAATCCTTTAATTGGTTTAGGATTTGGAAGTGTTATTGCATTAATATTAAATAGATTGTATATTCCAAGAGAAACATTTGATCATATATTAGACTCTGGACGATCAACTAGCGATGCAATTGGTTGGGCCCTGGTTCTTCCACCTTATTTAGGAGCATTGGGAGCCTTGTTCAATCAATCAGGAGTTGGGGAAATAATCGCTAGTTGGATAGAAATTATATTCCCAGTTCAGAATCTATTTTGGGCACTTTTTGCTTATGCATTTGGAATGGCTCTATTTACGATAATTATGGGAAACGCTTTTGCTGCATTTGCAGTTATCACTGCTGGAATAGGGATACCAATTGTAATCCAAATCCACGGGGCAGATCCATCAACAATAGCTGTTCTGGCTATGTCTGCAGGTTATTGCGGAACTTTAATGACACCTATGGCAGCTAATTTTAATATCGTTCCTGCGGCTCTTTTGGAAATGAAAGATAAGTATCGAGTTATTAAAATACAAATATCCATAGCTTTAGCATTGTGGGTAACTCATTTATTAGTAATGTATGTCATGGCTTTCTAAATAAACTTATCCATTCATTCCACAAACAGGAAATAAAAAACTTAAAGGGAAGCTAAAGCAGATTGTATGTAACTTAGAATGATGGGGGTATTTTAAAAATTTTTGGATTCTAGAAGCATTGTTAAAAGTAGGTTTCAAAGTTTCAGAGACAGTTGAAAAACTTATAAAAAGGGGGTCTAAAACTTTCTCAAGAAAGTTATTAAATAATGAATATTAAAAACAAAGTAGTGGAATTATGCAAAAAAATATCACAAGAGGGATTAGTGAAAGGAACCTGGGGAAATGTTTCATTAAAAGACGAAAACAAAATCTATATAACTCCATCAGGGTACCCATATGAAAAAATGGTCGATGAAGATGTTACAATAATAGATTTTGAGGGTAGAGTTCTTGAAGGATTCAGAGTACCTTCTTCGGAGTACAAACTTCATATAGCTATTTACAAAAACAGAAGCGACGTGAATTGCGTTTTACATACGCATCCTATATATTCATCCATAGTATCGATTGTTAAGGAGTTTATTCCACCCTTAATCGAAGATGGTATAATGATCTGTGGTGAAAAAATTAATGTAGCAAGATATGGAGAACCAGGGTCATGGGAGTTAGCTCACAATGCAGTAAAAGCTCTAGGAACAAATAACGCAGTAATATTAAAAAATCATGGTTTAGTCACTGTGGGAGCAAACGAGACAGAAGCATTGACAGCTTCAATAGTTGCTGAAAAAACAGCTCAAATTTATATTGAAGCCCTAAAAATTGGTAATATTTCTATCCTGCCAGAAGAAGAAGCTATAAAATTGAGGAATAAGTATCTCTCTTCGTATAGACAAAAAGGCTGATTTTATTTTTGCCCTTAAAACAATGGTTTGAGGAAAATCTCTGAGTTTCTTAAGACATTAAAATTTTTACAAATTTCGGACATTTAGAACTCAATTTTTTACACTCAAATTATTATTTTTAAATTAGAAACAAACGTTGTGGATTCGCCTTTTAAAAAAGGAGGATGCTTAAAATGAAATATCTTAATTTTGGAATAGGCGATAAAATACCAGAGTTTTCACTCAAAGATTCTGACGGTCATCAGATTAATAGCAGGGATTTTATCGGAAACTGGCTTGTACTCTATTTCTATCCACGGGATAACACTCCTGGTTGTACTAAAGAAGCAGTTGATTTTTCAAACTACTTAGAGGATTTCAAAAAATATAATTGCCAAATAGTGGGAGTGAGTGCCGATACTGTAGAAAAACATTCAAACTTTAAAGAAAAACATAATTTAAAAGTGATTTTACTAAGTGACCCCGAACATTCCGTTCTTGAAAAATTCGGCGTCTGGCAACTTAAGAAGAATTACGGTAAAGAAAATTGGGGAGTTGTTAGATCAACAATTCTGATAGATCCAAATGGAACAATTAAAAAAGTATGGGAAAATGTAAAAGTAAAAGATCATGTTTTAGATGTACTGGAAAGCTTAAAAAACCTATCAAATAAAAGGGAGTAAACTCCCTTTTATTTATAACAGTCTATATTTTATTAAATTATTTCATTGCCTACTACCAAGTTGACTATTGAATATGAACAAAGCTGTTTTGTTTTCACCAATCATTTTCAAGGTATCTACAATCTTCTTTGTATTAGCTTCTTCTTCTATTTGTTCGTTTACAAACCATTGTAGAAAACTTTGAGTTGCATGATCGTTTAATTCTATGGCTAAATCAACCAACTTGTCGATAGATTGTGTAACTGAAAGTTCATGTTCATATGCATCATTAAAAGCTTCTAAGGGGCTTCCCCATCCTTTCTTCGGCTTTTCGATACTACCTAATTCTACTACACCATCTTTGTCGTAAATATAGTCATACAACTTATGGGCATGAGTAAGCTCTTCTTTTGCTTGTACTTTCATCCAATTAGCAAATCCTTCTAAATTGATTGAATCAAAATATGCTGCCATCGAATAATAGAGGTACGCAGAAAAAATTTCTTTGTTTATTTGTTCGTTAAGGGCATTCAACATCTTATCTTCTAATTTCATATGCTTATTCCTCCTCGTGATTTTAAGTATGCTTTCTTTAGAAACTCTAAAACTTTCTTCAAAACATACAATTGGCCTTATAATCCTTTTACAATCAAAATCATATTTTTAAAGTTTAGTCATTCCAAAATTTTCTATACTTAGTTAATTATAACTTATAATTTTTTCATTTATCAAAACATTGTATTAAATAAGCAATAAAATTCTTTTTTATCAGTTTAGTTTACTATTTTCTTTTGATATGGTATAATTTTGAAGAAAACGCTTCCACGAAGGGGGAATCCATGTGAAAAAATTGGACTTATCTAAAGTTCATTGGTTTAACAAATTCGGTAACAAGATAGGAATTATGTTGATTCTTTTCGCTCTCATACCAAGTGTATTTTTTGTAATATACATTACCAATGCTATTCAAAAAAGTTCTGAACAAAACGAGGCACAAGTATCTGCCTTGATTGAGTCTTTAAATCAGGATTATTTAGATCAAATTAATAAATATAACTCTTTAATTCAAGAACAACTAAACCAATACAACGATTATTTAACAAATCAAATAGACACCATAGAGGCACAATTTTCCGAACAGTTAGAAAAAAATTATACAGATTCTTTTGATAATTCTTTAGAAACCTTAAGTCACGTTTTCATTAATTTTATAGATACTGAAAAAAATTCACTTGAGAAATCAGGAAAAATGATAGCTTCTATTCCAAGTATTCAAGAGAAAATCGCTTCAAAATCTATTTCTTTGATTGAAAGATACAGTTTACTTGAACCTTACGTAACATCCCAGCAATACAACGGGATGCAACTTTGGATTATGAACACTCCTGATACGCGTGGCAGTGGTTTGGAAATTACTTCAAGAAATACATCGTATAAAGTACAAAAAAAGGCTGAAACCTATTTAAAAGGATATGAATATACAAAAGATTTGAATATCGAAGACTTTTTAAATAACCAATTTAAAAAAATCCTAGACATTGGTTATATGACTCCGGTTATAGAAACTAAGTCATTCAATTCTACACCTTATTTTATCGGAATTTTTCCAGTAGTCGATCCTATCGCTACAAACACGGTAAATGGGTTTCTAGTGGTCTTAGAAGAATTTGACAATCAAAAATTGTTGGAAATATCGAAACTTCTAGACGCATACATAACTTTATTCAATAAAGATTTCAACGTTCTTTATTCAAATTTACCAGAAGAGGAAGTTTCTTTAAATGAAAGTAAATTAAATGAACAATTTATCAGTGAAGAAATAATCAATAAACCTTTGAGAAGTTTTTATTTCCAAACAGATGAATTCGATGGCATATACCTTCAAATTGCAAAAGAATTCCAAACATTAGAGACATCAATCAATATTCCTTTACAAACATCTTTTGAACTACCTTCATTAACCCCGAAACAAATAAATTTTGAATTAGATTTAGGCTTGAATAAAATCATCAGAAACGTTACGTTTATATTGTTAATTCTAATCATTATCATTATTGCTGTTTCTTACTTGTTTAGAAAACAATTCGGAAACAGAATTGAACGATTAACAAATACTGTTGAAAAGCTTTCAGAAGGAGACCTAACGGTAAACTTTGAAAGCAAAAGCAAAGACGAAATAGGGCAGATGGCTAACGCTCTATCAGAAATGAGTAAAGAACTAAGAAGATCTATGGGCTCAATAATGCAAGCATCAAACAAAGTAGAAAATGCATCAGAAAGTCTAACGCAATCATCACAAGAAAGTAGAAAGAGCTCAGAAGAACTCAAAAACCAGATGGACAAGATACAAACAAATGCAGAAGAAACGGCAGGAAACGTAGAAGAAGTAACCTCAGGGGTAGACGAAGTAGCAAGGGCAGCACAAGGAGTATCCCAAGACGCACAAAGGTTAAGTGAAGAAGCAGATGAAACAAGTAAAGCTGCAGAAGAAGGAAGCAAAACGATAGAAAGTATAAGTCAAGCGGTGAAAGAAGCGGTAGAAAGGACAAAAGAAAGTCAAAAAGAAGTAGAAACACTTGCAAGCAACGCCAAGAACGTACAAAGTATAGTAGAAACGATAAACTCGATAACGGAACAAACGAACCTGTTGGCACTAAACGCAGCGATAGAAGCAGCAAGGGCAGGAGAAGCAGGAAGAGGCTTTGCAGTAGTAGCGGATGAGATAAGGAAGTTAGCAGAAGAATCAAGAAATGCAACGGATGAAATATCCCAGATACTAACCAACATAACGCAAGGAACGAACAAAGTAAACGAATCGACGAACAAGGTAGTAGGAACGATAGGAGAAATAAACGAAAAGATGGTGAATGTACAACAAAGTTTCAACAGGATAAAAGAAAGGATAGAAAGGATGAACCAAGGGATAGAAAACATGACTGCAAGTGCAGAAGAACAAAGTGCAAGTGCACAAGAGATGAGCACAGCGATGGACAGGGTAGCGAAAGCGGTAACAGAAATAAGTGAACAACTAGAAAGATCAAGAAGTGTAATAGACGAACAAGTAAACCAAGCTGTAGGAATAAACGAAGAAGCAAAAGAGTTGAGTGAATTAGCCACAGAGTTAAAAGGGTTGGTTGAAAGTTTTAAAATATAAAAATTTTTTTCAAAACAAGGCAGACCAAACAGTCTGCCTTTTATAATTGACAAATGAACTTTACCTTAAAAAACAATTGATATTTTTATGATATAATTTAATTAATACAGAAATACAAGGGGGTGTGTAAAATGAAGAAGAAATTTTTTATTTTCATTATCACATCTTTATTTATCAACTTGTTTGCTGTTCAAATAACTATAGCGGTCGAATCAATTGAAGATCAAATCCAATTACTAAACTCCCAAATAGAGAATTTTGAAAAACAAAATCCAGATATTGACGTTGAAATTTATTTGATTCCTAGCTACCCAGGTTCAACTTACAAATTTTACGGGACATTTGTAGTCACCAACGCAAAAGAACCTACGATCTTATCTCTCGATATGGAATGGATAAATGAATTTTCTCCATTTCTTGTAAGCTTAAATCAAGATGCCGAATATTTTGACTTAAACAATCTTGTTCCACAAACCATAGAAATGGTAACAATTAACAGCGAAATAAAAGCAATTCCTTATTACGTTGAAACTGGCGTTTTGTATTATCGAAAAGATTTATTAGAAAAATATGGATACGAAGTACCGAAAACTTGGGATGAATTGATTACAATCGCAAAGGATATTTCTCAAAAAGAGGGAATAGAAGGTTTTGTTTGGCCAGGTGCTAGATACGAGGAACTCACAACTTTTTTCCTTGAAATTTTATATTCTAATGGAGGCAAGATATTCGAAGGTGATAACTTTGTTCTAGAACAGCAAGAAAATAAAGAAAAGGCTTTAGAAAGCTTAAAAATCTTAAATAACATTATATCTGAAGAAATTAGTCCAAAAGGCATAACAACGTACAGAGAAGAAGAATGCAGAAATATATTCCAAAGTGGCGAGGCTGTTTTCATGAGGAATTTGAGTTATGCTTGGCATTTATTAAATAGCGAAGGTTCTGCTGTTAATGGAAAGGTGGGGATTGCCCCTATTCCAAAAACTGAATTTACTAATCAACATGTATTTGTGCTTAAAGGAAAAGCTTTGGCAATTAACCCTAATGCTTCTGATGAAGAAAGAGAAGCTGCGAAAAAATTTATAAAATATTTGATTTCCAAAGAAAATCAAATACAAAGATTGACACAATTAAACTTTTTACCAACTGATTTAGAAGTCTTCAACGAACCAATTATTTCAGAAGTAGACCCAAATTTATTGAATTTTAGATCTTCCTTAGAAAATTTAGTGTTGAAACCAAAATCGCCTATATACACAGAAATTTCGTTTCCTATACAAAATAATGTTTACGATGTCTTAACAGGAAGAATTACCGTTGAAAGAGCTTTAAAGAACATTATATCGGAAATAAAATTTTTACTACGTTAAAGGATTAAATAAGTTATAAAAATTAATTCCGGAGGTGTAATATTCGTGACTAGTGTTGATAGGCAACAAATTATAAAAGATTTAGTAGTTAAGACAGATTCTAAAATCGTATTACTCGTCATGGATGGATTAGGAGATCTACCAAAAGACGGTAAAACACCACTACAAGCTGCATACAAACCCAACATGGATGCTTTAGCCAAAGAAAGTGACTTGGGACAAAGTTTACCTGTTTTACAGGGCATTACCCCTGGTAGCGGGCCTGGACATCTTTCACTTTTCGGCTATGACTCCCTAAAGTATGATATAGGAAGAGGTATATTAGAAGCTCTCGGACTAGGAATAAGAGTAGATAAAAAGGATGTTGTCGCAAGAGGAAATTTTGCTACAATAAAAGATGGAATAATAGTCGATAGAAGGGCAGGGAGACCTTCTAGTGAAGAATCAAAGAAAATCGTAGAAATCCTCTCCCAAAATATTAAAAAAATAGAAGATGTTGATATTACTTTCTATCCTGGAAAAGAACATAGATTTGTCGTCAAGTTTACAGGGGAAGGCTTATTTGATGAGGTAACCGATGCTGATCCACAAAGAGAAGGTCAACCAATGGAATGGGCCAAGGCAACGAATCCTGATTCTGAAAAAATGGCTAATATAGTCAACAAATTGATAAGAGAGATAGGGGAAGTGTTGAAGGATCAACCAAAAATGAATTTTGCACTATTACGAGGATTTTCCAAACATCCTCTACTGCCATCTTTTGAAGAAAATTATAAACTAAAAGCCGCTGCTATAGCTACATACCCTATGTATAAAGGGCTTGCAAAATTAGTTGGAATGGACGTTTTAGAAGCTGGTCAAACAACAGAAGATGAGGTCGAAACATTGAAAAAAGTATGGAATGAATATGATTTCTTCTACTTTCATGTGAAAAAGACTGACTCTTATGGTGAAGACGGTAATTTTGAGGAAAAAGTGAAGGTAATAGAGGATACCGATCAAGCCGTAAAAGAAATTTTAAGCCTCAATCCAGATGTTTTAATTATAACCGGAGATCATTCCACTCCTGCTTTACTAAAAGCACACAGTTGGCATCCTGTCCCAGTCTTGCTTTATTCAAAATATGTAAGAAAAGGACTGTCTGTATCTTTTGATGAATATGAATGCGCAAAGGGGACCCTTGGAACGATATCAGCATTGGATATTATGCCGTTAGCTTTGGCAAATGCTTTAAAACTAGAAAAGTACGGAGCTTAATCAAAGCGGGCCATATGGCCCGCTTCTTAAATTGTATTTGAAGTATCAAAAGCAAATTGATTACATGGTCCTCCAATTTGAAATAGTCCTCAAGGCCTTTAAAGGCAATTATTTTAAAAATTCTTTGTTTTTCTCAATATTTATATTTTCTTTTTCATATTTCAAAACAACTATTCGTTCTTTACCAAGGTGGGTTTTTTTCTTATCCATTTCAATGCTATTCTTTCAAAAAACCTCATAAAACGAGTCCATAATCCTTCTTTTTTAGACAAAGGTTTAACTTTTATCGTGTAAAAACCTAAAGCATTCCCTAAAGCAACATCCGTGAAAAGTTGATCCCCAATCACTACGCCTTCCCCAGGTTTGTAACCATGAAACTTTATTTTTTTTCTGATTTTAAACCTTAATGGCTTCATTGCAGAAGCCAATAAATCTATGCCCAAATCACTTAATTGAGCATCTAAATTCATAAAACGCTTTTTTGAACTATTACTTGCTATTAATATATAGAATCCGAGATCTTTTAATTTTAAAAAAAGATCGATGACTTCTGGTTGTAAATAATCACTATGCCATTCGCTGAGAGTGTTATCGAAATCAAAAACTAAAATTTTATACCCCTTCTCTTTTAGGTGCTGGTAATCAATATCAAATACACTTTTTTTAAATTCATTTGGACCTACTAAATCAATTGCTCTAAAAAACCAACCTATAGTATAAAAAAATACATTGTAAGCAAATTTTGTGAATCCAGCCATAAATTGCTTAAACTTATTTTCGAGTCCATAGGTATAAGGATTTATCAAAATTGTATACAATCCCAGACGATTTCCTACGCTAATATCCGTGATAAAAAGATCACCTATAATAACAGTTTCTGATTCTTTGGAACCGAGTTCTTCTAAAACAGATTTTAATTTTTTAGTATTAGGTTTTTTCATACTTGTATATACTTTTACCTTACCCATAGTCAGTTTTTCAATAATTTTTACTTTTTCTCTTTTGGAATTTGTAACTATTGCCACTTTAAAACCATCGTTTATTAATTTGTTTAAAAGGTTTAATGTTTTATCAGGAATATTGTCATCTCTCCATACAGTAATAGTAAAATCATAATCCATAAGAATAGTATTGAAACCAAGTTTTTTTAATTTTTCATAATCAATAGAGTATATATCAGGACTATATTCTCTAGGTATTGGAATGTACTTAAATAATCCCATTGTGCGGTTCAATACTTACAACCTCCACTTTTATGTCGGAATTTTTCAAAGAGTTGAGTAAAGTTAATGCTTCATCAACCAAGCCTGCTGGTACTATTATTTTAAAATACCCATTCTCTTGTTTTTTTCTAACGTTCATTATGTGTGCTTCAGCTTCGACCAGATAAATTAAAAGGTGAATATCTTCTTTTGCAATGTCTATGTAGATATCGTATTCAAGATGCAATTTTTCTTTCTTCATTAACTTATTTTTCCTCCTAGTTATTTATTTTTTTGGCTTCTTTAGAACTTCTAATACTTACTTTAGCGCCCCTTCGCCCCGCAGCCCACCCTAAAGGAAAAAAGAGTTTTATCCCTTTGCCTCGCTCCCCACCCATCTTTCCCCCATCCATCTCTTACAAAATTTCAGAAGACACTGTTGCTAATTCTGACCTTTCACCTTTTTTCATTGTAATATTAGCTGATAAAGGGTTATCTTTAAATTTTGAAGCTGTATAGACTAAGCCGTTAGATGAACTGTCCAAATACGGGTTATCTATTTGATATGGATCTCCCGTTAATACAATCTTTGTGCCTTCTCCAACCCGGGTCAAAATAGTTTTTACTTCAGCAGGAGTTAAATTTTGGGCTTCGTCAACTATCATGTATTGGTTTGGGATTGTTCTTCCTCTTATATATGAAAGTACCTCTATCTCCAATAAATCTTTCTTAGTTAGGTATTCTTCTGGTTTCTTCCCGCTACCTTTGAATAACAAATCTAAATTATCATATATAGGTTGTAACCAGGGTCGCATTTTTTCTTCTATATCTCCGGGTATATAACCAATATCTTTCCCCATCGGTATAACAGGCTTTGAAACCAAGAGCTTATTGTATAATTTTTCAACTTGCACACAATATAAGCCTGCTGCTAACGCTAGTAACGTCTTACCCGTCCCAGCCTTACCAACTAGCGTCACAAAAGGTATGTCAGGGTTTAAAAGTGCATCCAAGGAAAAAACTTGTTCTACGTTTCTAGGTTTTATTCCAAAAATTTCGCTTTCAAAATCTATCAAAATTGATTGAAACTTCTTTGACTTAGAATCATATCTTAAAAATAAATCTCCATAATTAAGATATGTATTTGGAAAGGGTTCTTCTTTGAACCCTAATTCTGAAAAATCGTATTCATCCTTCTCTTCAATCTCTTTCTCTGGGTTTTCTATCGTATAATACCCATCAGGCAGAAGTTTTATGTCTATTTTATCAGTCAAATAATCTTGACTTTCTAATCCTAACGCATCAGCCTTGATCCTCAGATTTAAATCTTTACTTACAATTATCGTTGGTAAGTTGTCTGTTCTTTTTAAAAACATGGCGTAATATAATATGAAATCATCTTTTGATTCCCCAAGGTAAGTAGGGATTTTATGTTTTTCATCATTTTTTTCCAGTGCCAAGATCTTCAATGTTCCTCCACTGGGCAATTTTATCCCTTTATGTAATGGCGTCCCATTTCTAAAACTATCTAAAATTCTATTGACCTCTCTGGCAGATTTAGCCACTTTATCACTTCTTGTTTTTAACTTATCTATTTCTTCTATTACTGGAAATGGGATCAAAACATTGTTATCCTGAAAGTTGAGAATACTGTTAGGATCATGAATCAAAACATTTGTATCGATAATAAAGTTCTTAATCAAAATCAATCACCCCATTTTTTAATAAAATTGGTTATTGCTTCGAATGAAAAAAGTTTTATATATTTTTGGAAAAGTTTAGCTGTAGATAATGCATCATCCCAAGCTCTATGAAATTGCTTTATGCCTAAATTGAACTTTTTCGAAAGAAATTCAAGATTGTACGGGCCTTTATCAAAATAGTATTTTGAAATCTCGAGGGTGTCAATATAGTAATTATCAATTGAAAACATCCCACTTTCTTTTGCAGCAATATCTAGAAACCTCAGATCCATTTTTACGTTATGTGATACAATTATAGAATCATCAATATACTCTTTAAATCTTGGGAAAACTTCTGATAAGGATGGAGCGTTAGAAATATCTTGATTATTTAATTTATGAAATTTAGATACCTCTCCAGGTATGAATATATTTGGATTTACCAAGGTATGAAATGCATATTTGAAATTAATTTTTTTATCGTATATGGGGATCGCTGCTATTTCTATAATCCGATCTCCTAACTCAGGGTTCAAACCGGTTGTTTCAAAATCTAAAGCTAAAAAAACTTTATCTTTAACTTTCATCACAATCTTTACCTCCACGAATAAATTATATCATATGATTTAAAAAATTTTTGGTCTTGATTTAAATAGTCATTTTAAGGTATAATTATCATTAGTGATGAGCGTCTGTAGCTCAACTGGATAGAGCGTCGGACTTCGGATCCGAAGGTTGTGGGTTCAAATCCCACCAGATGCGCCATATGCTCTATATAAGTCAAAATTACAAACAAAACATTACAGGGAGGTATCATTCATGGCAGAAATGGAAGTACTAAAAGTAGCTGCTAATTCAAATCCTGTTGCTGTTGCCGGTGCTTTAGCTGCTATCATTAGAGATAAAGGAAGCGCTGAGTTACAGGCTATAGGAGCCGGCGCAGTTAATCAAGCTGTTAAAGCTATAGCAATAGCCAGGGGGTACGTAGCTCCGAGCGGAATCGATTTAGTTTGTGTTCCAGCGTTTTCAGATGTTGAAATTGAAGGGGAAGAGAGAACGGCAATTAAATTTTTGGTTAAAGCAAGAGACTAAAAGAGGCTATGCCTCTTTTAGTTTTTTTAGTTTTAGAATTAAAAAATATGCGTATTTTTAGTTTTTTTTCATCTAGCTGTGTTATAATTGCTTTAGTTTCACTTCAACAAATTATTTTAATAAAGGGGGAATGTACAAAATGGACGTTTTGAAGGAACTGGAAAATATGTTAGAAACGTTGGCCGACAAATACAACGAACTAAAAAAAGAAAAAAACGATCTTCAAACTCAGTACGATGAATTGTTCAGCGAATACGAAAAAATAAACAACGAAAAAGAAGAGATGGGACGTGAATTGGAAGAATTAAGAAGAAAGAATGATGAAATTGAAAACCATCTAAACCAGTTAAAAAGTTCACTTATATCAAGATTAGGAGATGAGTTTAGAACTGGAGAATTTGATAATCCGGCATCTTCAAATACTTCATTCCAAGATGAACCGGATCAAAATCGTTATTAATTGATTCATTAAAATCATTTAAGGATGAAAAATCATGAAGAATTATCGCTCAATTGAAGTAAAAATCTTAGGAAAAGATTATAAATATAAAGTGGACGAACCCGAGGATGTTATAAAAGAAATTTTAGAAAACATAAAATCGGAAGTTGAAACCTATGCAAAAAAAATCGGTGGAGAAGAAGTGGATTATATCTTTCTCCTATTACTTCTAAATGAAAGATTAAACAGTATAAGAACGAAACAAGAAATCAAACAAATGGTTGATAAGTTCAGTGATATGTTGAATACCGCACTTAAAAGCAATGATGAAGGTAGCGATGAACAAAGTAAAAGTATTCAATGGGGGTAAGATATTTTCCAATTATGAAAATAGGACTTTTTGATTCAGGAATAGGTGGTTTAACGGTTTTAAAAAAAGTGATAGAAAATTTTGGTAATCATGAGTATTTTTATTTAGCTGATAATTTAAATGTACCTTATGGTTCAAAGCCTATTCCTTTTTTAAGAGAAAATTTAAAAAACATACTTTCTTTTTTTCAAAAGATGAAAGTTGATTTTCTAATTTCTGCATGTAATACAACAGATTCCATTGTAAAAAAAACCAATTTCGACACGAAAAATTATAACTTCACATATGTAAGTATAATTGACAACGCTATAAAAACAATAGAAAGAAACGATACTGTTCTTTTGTTAGCCACCGAGAACACCATTAATTTGGGGGCTTATAAGGAAGCTCTTATAAGCAAAAAAATAACCAATCTCGAAGAAAAGGCATGCCCATTGTTCGTTCCACTTATAGAAGAAGGTTATTGGGATGGACAGATGGCAGAGTCAGTTTTGAGATTTTATTTACAAGATTCCAAATCTAAGTACCACAAAGTAATATTAGGATGCACCCATTATCCAATTTTAGAAAAGCAAATTAGAAAATACACAAATTCTTCCATCGTTGATCCTGCAGATGGGGTTGTTGATTTTTTAAAAAATGAGATCAAATTAGAGAGAATAGATGGGAAAATTAAAGTAAATTTTTTAGTTACTGGCAACCTAGAAAAATTCAAATTTCTTTCCAAAGTTTTTATGAAAGACGTAAAGTATCACCCTATTTTTAAAAAAATCGTATTATAAACTATATAAAAGGCGATTGATAACATTGCTAACAAAACCAACAGTTTTTTTAATTACCGGTTTATCTGGCGCAGGTAAAACTTTATTGTTACAATCTCTAGAAGACGAAGGGTACTATACAGTTGACAACATACCCCCTCATTTAATAGAATCTTTTTTAAATATTTTATGCACTAGCAATGTCAAAAAACTTGCTATAGTAAGTGATATTAGATGGAAAGATCCCCAAAAATTGATCGAATTATTTAAAAATGTTGAAAGTTTAGCCAAATGTACTATGGAAATTCATAAAGTTTTTTTAAAAGCTGATAAAAGTGAACTAATCAATAGATACAAAAAAACGAGAAGAACCCACCCGTTAGGTCTTTCCTTAGAGAATGCCATTGATGAAGAAATAAAAGTTATGTCAGAAATAGAGAGTTCTTGTGACATAGTTATCGATACTTCCTCAACCGAACCAACTGAATTTAAAAAAAGATTCTTTCAGATGATAAAAGAAGATATGAAAAAACTAAAGTTAAATTTTATCAGCTTTGGATTTAAAAATGGTATTCCGCCAATCTCTGATTATGTTTTTGACGTGAGATATCTTCCAAATCCTTTTTATTTTCCAGAGATGTATGAACTAACTGGTTTAGATATGAAAGTAATGGAATTCCTTGAAAAATTTAAAGAAACTCATGAAACCGTTGATAAGATTGCTAATTTAGCGAAGTTTATTCAAGATAAATATTCTGAAAGTGGCCGTATAGAAGCATATTTTTGCATAGGTTGCACCGGAGGCCAACATAGATCGGTTTACATTGCCCAAAAGGTTTATGAAATTTTAAAAAAAGAAGGAAGAGAAGTAAGCATAGATCACAGAGATATAGAACGATAACATGGAAATATTCGTCAGGTGGGTAGATATGCTGTGAAAAATATTGTAACTATTGGTGGTGGAACGGGAACAAGTCAAATATTAAGGGGATTGAAATGGAATCAAGATATAGATATTGTTTCCATAGTAACCGTTACAGATGATGGAGGAAGTTCCGGTATATTGCGTGAAGATTTTAATATATTACCGCCAGGAGATATTAGGAACAATATCTTAGCTTTGGCTGAACAAGAAACCTTTCTGACTAAATTACTTAAATATCGATTTAATGAAGGATTCTTAAAAAATCATAATCTCGGTAACATAATTTTGCTAGCATTAACTAGAATTAACGGCAATAATTTTCCCTTAGCTATCAAAACATTGTCGGAAGCTCTGAAAATAAAAGGGAGGGTCTTTCCTGCTTCTTTGGACTCTCTAAAACTTGTAGCAGAACTTGACGATGGCGAAATCATTTTTGGGGAAACATCAATTGTGTTGAAAAACAAAAATATAAAAAGAATCTGGTTGGACGGCAATGCCGAAGCATTTGATGAAAGCGTTATGGCAATTCAAAAAGCTGATATAATAGTTTTTGGACCTGGCAGTTTATATACGAGTATTATCCCCAATATATTGGTAGACGGAATAAGAAACGCAATCAATTTATGCAAAGCAAAGAAATTATATATAGCAAATATTATGACACAGCCAGGGGAAACGACCAATTATTCTTTGAAAGATCATGTTGAAGAACTAGAAAATTATTTAGGCGAAGAATTAGATTACATCATAGCCAATAAATCAAATTTACCAAATGAAATAATTCAAAGATACCAGAAAATGGGATCTAGTCCGGTAAAGTTGGATATGGAAGAAGATAGAAGAGTAGTGGTATCTGATTTGGTTTATATTATAAACGATGAGGAACCGAAAATTAGACATGATCCAAAGAAAACATCAGAGTTGATTTTAAAATGCGTTCTATGAATTCATTTTCAGAAGCTTTAAAATTAAGCCTTGTGAACAGTGATTACATTTTCCCAGAGGCTGAGTTCTATGGTTTTTTCATAGGAAAAGGTGAAATTATTGAAAAAGAAACTGAAAAATTAATAAAAATATCCATAACATCTTTGAATAGTTTTAAAAGATTATACAAACTGTGCAAATTTTCTTTCACAGAAAAATTTGAAGTAAAATTTAACAACGAAAAAAGGTTAAATCTTGGTGGAACAGGTTCTATATTCTTAAACTATCAAACGATATATAAAATATTAAAGAAAAACAACCTTTATCTAAATGAAACTAAATTTTCCCCACCTTTAAAAAAAGATCCAGTAATTTTTGGATCTTTTATTAAAGGTTTATTGTTGTCTTGTGGATCTATATCAGTAAAAGAATCCTATCATTTAGAATTTAATTTGAAAACTAACAATGTATTTAAAGAGGATTTAGTTAGAACATTTAAGAATCTTTTAGGGGTAAATGCCAGATTTTTAAATAGAAGTAAGGGCTCAAAAGTATACATAAAATCACGCGATGACATTTTGAATATCCTTGAGCTTCTCAACGCCAAAGAAAAAGTAAAAGAACTTAGTGAATTAATGGATATAAGGGATTTACGTAGCAACGTCACAAGGACTATTAATTTAATATCTGCTAATTCATCAAAAACGGCTCATAGCTCAATAAAGCAAATTAACGATATACAAATTATTCAAGAAAGCATTGGTATAGATAGTTTACCAAACGACCTAAAACAAATTGCTGCTTTTAGATTAGAAAATGAAGATGCAAGTTTGAGTAACATGGCAGAATCTTTATCAATGAAAAAATCTACCTTGTACAACAAACTAAAAAAAATCTCAAAAATTGCCGAATCTCTAAAAAATACCTAATTTAGGTAAAATGGTGGTGCAATAATTATGAAATGTCCTTTCTGTGGTTACGAGGAAACTAAAGTTCTGGACTCAAGACCAGTTAGTAACGGCACTTCCATAAGAAGAAGAAGAGAGTGCTTGCAATGCCAAGCGCGCTTTACAACTTATGAAAGATACGAGCAAACAAGGATAAGAATAATAAAAAAAGATGGCAGAAGAGAACTTTACGATAGAAAAAAACTAATGAACGGGATCTTAAAAGCTTGTGAAAAAAGGCCTGTAAGTACTGATCAAATCGAAGAAATTGTTGATAATATAGAAGAACAATTAAGAAGAAGTGGCAATTCAGAAATTTATTCTTCTGAAATTGGTGATAAGGTTATGGAGCAATTGAAATCAATCGACCAGGTAGCTTATGTGAGATTTGCTTCCGTGTATAAAGAATTTAGAGATTTAGACAGCTTTTTACAAGCTATAAGAGAATTAAAAAATAGTTAATCACCATTATTAGAAATGGGAGGAGCGATACAAAAGTGGCTGAACAAGTATACCAACTAACCAGAGAAGGGTACGAAAAATTAAAGAGGGAACGAGAAGAGCTTAAAAAAAGACTTATGGGAGAAGTTGCCGAAAGAATTAAAGAAGCCAGGGAATTGGGAGATCTTTCAGAAAACAGTGAGTACGAAGAGGCAAAAAACGAACAAGGAATGATAGATTCCAGAATCAAAGAGATAGATTATATATTAGACAATGCAGAAATAATTGAAAATGGAGGCAACCACGATAACTCTACCGTAAGTTTGGGGAAAAAAGTGAAAATAAAAGACTATAGATTGAATAGAGAGCAGGAATTCGTTCTAGTTACCCCTCAAGAGGCAAATATAGAAGAAAATAAGATCAGTATTGAATCTCCTATTGGAAGATCATTACTAGGAAGGAAAAAAGGTGAAGTTATCAACATTAAAACCGCCAGAGGAAGTTCAAAAAAAATAGAAATCAAAGAGATAAGCTAAGATTTCATAGATCACAAAACTAACCTTACCAAGCAGGAGGCAAAGTATGGACCTTAGAAATATACGAATGCATCAATTAAAAGAAATGAGGGAAAAAGGATACAATCCGTATAAGTACAATTTTCAAAAAAATTATAATTCCCAACAGATCAAAGACCTTTTCGATAGTAAAATAGAGGCTGGCCAACAATTACCGGATGAAGTTTTTAATTTCGGCGGAAGACTGATGAATTTGAGAAAACATGGTAAATCTGCTTTTGCTGATTTAAAAGATGAATTTGGACGTATCCAGGTATATATCCGTTTGGATCAAGTAGGGCAAGAAAACTATGATTTTTTCAAAGAATATATTGATATTGGAGACTGGATAGGAATAAAAGGTTATCCCTTCAAAACGAGAACTGGCGAATTAACTCTTTTGGCTTTAGATATAGAATTACTCTCAAAAGCTATTCGCCCTCTTCCTGAAAAATGGCATGGCCTTAAAGATAAAGAAGTTCGATATAGGCAAAGATATGTGGATATGATCGCAAACGATGACACCATTAAAACCCTCAGAACACGTTTTTTAATCATAAAATACATCAGAGAGTATTTAAACAACAAAGGTTTTTTAGAAGTTGAAACCCCAGTTCTTCAAAGTATAATGGGTGGAGCAAATGCAAGACCTTTTATTACCCATCTAAACGTATATGATATAGATATGTACTTACGCATAGCCACGGAATTACATCTAAAAAGACTAGTCGTCGGTGGGATGGAGAGAGTTTATGAAATAGGGAAAATATTCAGAAACGAAGGTGTTTCAAACAAACATAATCCTGAATTCACATCTATTGAATTGTACCAAGCTTTCGCTGACTACAACGATATGATGGAACTAACCGAAGATCTCTTGTACAACATTACCAAAAAAGTTCACAACAAAGCAAAGATTATGTACCAAGGAGAAGAAATAGATTTCACACCTCCTTTCAAAAGAATAAAGATGAGAGAATTCATACAAGAAAATCTTGGAATAGATATAGTCGAGGCGAGTGATCAGGAACTGAAAGAGTTTTTGAAAAACAAGGGTGAAGAGGTAGAAATAGAAGACAGATACCATTACCTCGATAAAATATGGGATTTAGTCGAAGATAAGATAATTCAACCTACTTTTGTTATGGATTATCCTATCGAATTATCTCCACTGGCAAAAAGAAAAAAAGATGATCCAAGGTTAACCGAAAGGTTTGAATTAATAATAAAGGGCAATGAAATAGCGAACGCCTTTTCTGAATTGAACGATCCTCAAGACCAATTTGAAAGGTTTAAAAAGCAAATGGAACTGAAAGAGTTGGGCGATGAAGAAGCTCAAATGATGGATCTTGATTTCATTAGGGCGTTAGAATATGGTTTGCCTCCAACTGGAGGACTAGGAATAGGTATTGACAGGGTTTGTATGCTGCTTACTGATACTCCAACTATTCGCGACATTATACCTTTTCCAATTGTAAAACCCATGGCTTTCGAAGACGAAGAAGCCATGTTAAAAGAAGAAGAGACAAACGAATGAAAGAGGAGTTAAATGCATTTAAAAGCCTTTGGAAAAGTTAACCTTTACTTAGATGTAATTAGTAGGAGAAAAGATAATTACCATAATATTTTAACCCTTTTCCAATCTATTAACGAACACGACGATATTTTTATTGATTTTTCTGAAAGTGAAATATTCGAATCAGAACCTCCTTTAAATATTTCATGGGATAATAATATAATAAAAAAGTCCATAGAGACCTTTAAAAAAGAAACGGGTTTTGACAATTTTAACTTAAAAATTAAGCTTATTAAGAATTTACCTATGGGTGGAGGACTAGGGGGTGGAAGTGCCGACGCTGCTGCTGTTTTAAACTTCCTTTCAAAGAATTTTAAAATATCAGAAAAAGACTTATTCGAAATAAGTTGCAAAATCGGGAGTGATGTCCCATTTTTGCTAAAAGGTGGAACCGCTATAGGTAAAGGAAAAGGAGAAATTTTGGAATTTTTGGAACCTTTAAAATTAAATATAAAAATATTCCAGATGAAATATAATATTGATACTAAAAAAATGTACGAAAAACTTGATCAAAATTGGGAAAGTATAAACCATTTCGGTGATCCATACAACTTGTACGAAGCTTTAAAAAATAACGACATTATAACTGCTAAACAAAATGCGTTTAACGTATTCGAACAAGTGGCATTCAAAGAATATCCTAAATTGAAGCAAAAAAAGGAAGACATGGAAAAGGATGAAGGAATTATATTTGCTTTGATGTCTGGTTCAGGTAGTACATTATACAAAGTAATTTATGCTAACTGAACTCTTTATCTAACTTAAAGACAAAAGCAATTATTTCAGCCGCTAGCTCATACAATTCGGGAGGAATTTCTTCATCCAAATCTAAACCATAAAACTCTTCTACGGCTTTTTCACTTTTAACTATTGGTATGTTTTCCTCTTCTGCAATTTCTATGATTCTCCTGGCTATTGAATCTATACCTTTTGCAACTACTTTAGGTGCTTGATCCGTTCCTTGTTTATACCGTAAAGCTACTGCTTTTTTTGAATTAGACATTTTTTATCACTTCTTTAAATATTCTTTCATTGTTTCAACAATATAATCCACATCTTTCTTGCTTACCCAATAATTAGTTACAAATCTGAATTCCCCATTTTCTGGGGGATTTATTTTGATACCTTTTTCTAAAAAAAATGATACCATTTCCCTAAAATTTATATCTTCGTTTATTGTGAAAAAAACCATATTTATATGAATATCGTCTAAGTTCAAAGAAATTTCAGGGATCTCGCTCAGCCTTTCTCCCAGATATCTGGCGTTTTCATGATCTTCTTTTAGTCTGAATCTCATCTTTTCAAGGGCTATTAACCCTGCTGCAGCTAGAAATCCCGCTTGCCTTAAACCTCCACCCATCAGTTTGCGTTTCTTTTTGGCTTTTTGAATGAAATCTTTACTCCCAGCCACAATAGAACCTACAGGTGCACATAAACCCTTTGAAAGGCAAAACATGACTGAATCACAGTATTGAGTTATCTCCGTAGGATCAACATTCAAGTAGGTTGCAGCGTTGAATACTCTAGCTCCATCCAAATGAACGGGGATCTCATTCTCGTGAGCTATTTCAGATATTTCTTTCATATTTTCAAGCGGCACAACCGTTCCATTGGAATGAGCATTCTCTAGACATATCAAACCTGTAGATGGGAAATGAAGATCCTCTTCTCCCTTTCTTATCCTTTTTTTAATACTTTTAGGCGACATAACCCCCTTATCACTATTTATAGTTCTCAATTGTACGCTAGCTATTACTGAAGCCGCACCGACTTCGTGAACAACGATATGGCAACTATCATCAAGGATAACTTCATTTCCTCTTTCACAATGTGTAAAGATGGAAAGTTGGTTACCAAACGTTCCACTAGGAACAAAAAGTGCATCTTCCTTTCCTACTACTTCTGCAGCGTATTTTTCTAATTTTTTCATTGTTGGGTCTTCATCGTATACATCATCACCAACTTCTGCCTTAAACATGGCTTCTCTCATCTCTTGAGTAGGTTGCGTAACGGTATCACTTCTGATGTCTATGTATTTCACTAAAACTCCTCCTCTTTCTCAAAGCTCTTTTAAATCTAATTTCTTTTTCAAATATTTATTAACCCTGTACGAAAAAGTAGTTAAAATTATTACTCCAATCATAATTGAAGCCCCGGCTATCTGCAATCCAGAAAATCTCTCTCCCAAAAAAATAAATGAAAATAATGAAGCAAATATGGGTTCTCCAATGAATATAAGAACGGTGGAATTAGAACCAATTACCTTTTGATATTTAACTTGCAAAAAATTCACTACTATGGTTGCAGCGATCGCTGTATATATAACTGTTAACCAAATCGGAACACCTAACTTCCAGTTAGAATTGAATGACATTGACAAATTGATTATAGCAGCAAATAGAAACTGATAAGCTAAAAGCGAAGTTTCATCAACAACTTTTGAAAATTTTGTTATTAAAACAATATGAACGGCAAACAAAACAGCACTCAAAAACGTTAAGAAATCTCCAAAATTAAATCCCGAAATACCTCCAAAAAGCATGTAAGAACCTAACAAAGACAAAGGAAAACATACCCACTGAATAAAGTTGGGTTTCTCTTTTTCAATTAGATAAGAAATTATGGGAGTGAGTGGAATATATAAAGAGGTAATAAAACTACTTTTGGAAGCATCTGTAAAATTAATTCCATAAGTTTGCGAGGCATGTGCTAGTCCTAAAATTATTCCTAAGGTTGCCCCGTACTTGAAAGAATGTTTTTTCCAAATAAGAAAAGACAAAACGGCAGCAATACCAAACCTGATAAACAAATAAGGCAAGGTTTGAAGATCCGTCAACACCACCTTGTGAATCGGAAAAGTAGTACCCCATATTAATGTGGCTAACAAAAGCCAAAAAAACGCTCTAATCAACCTATAATCCCTCATCTTATTCACATGTTTTAGTGTATTATATCAAAATTTTAATTCGAATTTTAGTATCATTCTTAATTAATCTTAAAAGTTTTTAATAAAAATCGTTGCATTTTGGTGTATAATTGAAAAAAACTTATTTTGAAAAAAGGGGGTAACGTTTTCAAGTTAAAAAATCCAACTATAGGCACTATAGAATTCAAAGACTTGACTAATTTCATTGAATTATTTTTAGAAAACAAAAGTTACAAAGTTTGGGTGGGAACAGATAGCCATGCAAGAGATGGAGTGGTAACTTTTGCTACCGCTATAGTAATTTACAAAGTAGGTAATGGGGCTACTTATTTTTATTATGTCACTCACGAACGTAGATCATATGATATGTACTCAAGATTGATAAGAGAAGCAGAATTTAGTTTAAACACCGCAGAATTTATCGAAAATCACTTAAATTTAATAAAGCCAGAAATACACCTTGATATAGGTTTAAATGGTAGATCAAAAGAGGTTTTTAATGTTGTCACTGGCTATGTGAAGGGTCTGGGATATGATTATAAAATAAAACCAGAATCATTTGCAGCTACGAATGTTGCTCATTTATATACTAAATGAAAATATTTCTGCAATTGATGTTTCAATAGGATTATGGTCGTTTTCAATTCTCATCTTCTTCAAAACATATTTTGCATTTGAACCTCTTTAAATCTCCATAAAACAACTAGTCAGAATGTCTTTCTATAAAAAAAGTTGCTGATAACTTACCTTATTTTTTGAATTTTTGTGTGGCTCCCACACTTAAGGCAATCAATGTTTTTTTAATATATTGATTAATAATAGCATTCGAATTTTTGCTAATATTATTTCACTACAATCAATTTGTTTAGAAAATCATTCATATTTTCAGATTACTCTGAGAATTCTTGACTTGATTCGTTTTATTTGATATAATTTGTGTATACAAGTATGAGTAGACATATTTGTATATCTTTCTTGAAGGAAGGTAACTTAAATGGCCGATTATAAGACGCCAATCTATCAAAGGATTGCTGACAAAATAGTTTCAAGAATATATGAAGGGGAATATCCAATGAACTCATTTCTTCCGTCAGAAAATGAGTTAGCCGAGGAATTTCATGTAACAAGAACTACGATAAGAAAAGTTTTAAGTTTATTGAAACAGCAAGGAACAATTAAAAGTTACCAAGGAAGAGGGTATAAAGTTCAAACTCTTTTATGGGAGCAAAGTCTTTTAAAGTTTTACAGTTTTGGAAAAAGTATAGCTAGCAAGGTTGAAAATTCTAATACTAAACTAATATCGGTAAAAAACGTCTCTGGCTTGGAAGATGTTGATGAATTTGAGAACCTAGAATTATGGGAAATTACAAGGTTGAGATTAGTTGGTGAAATTCCTTTAATATTGGAAACCTCTTACATCCCTGTCGAATTTTTAAAAAAAGTGGATAATGAAAATCTGAAAACAAAACCTCTGTATGATTTACTTGCCAGAGAAGGAATAAGATGTGTCAATGCAAAAGAATATCTTGAACCCGTTCTTCCTTCGCTAGAAGCCCAAGAACTGCTAGAAATTGAAGAAAATATTCCCCTTTTTCAAACCACAAGATACACATATGATTCCGAAAATAGATTGGTAGAATTCAGAGAAAGTCTTATAAGAGCTGATCATTTTAGATTCTTTACTGAATTGAAATTGTAGGGAGAATAATAAAAATGGATGAAAAAGACAAATCAAAAATATTGTTAAAAATGTTCATTACGTTTTTTAAAATAGGGCTCTTCACTTTTGGTGGTGGGTACGCAATGATTCCTTTGATAGAGAAAGAAGTCGTAGAAAATAAAAAGTGGGTGGAAAAGGATAAGTTTACAGACACGGTTTCTTTAACTCAAACTATACCAGGAGCTGTGGCTATTAATCTTTCCATTTTAGTGGGATACGATATAAAGGGAGTATTAGGAGCAGTTATATCAACAATAGGGGTTTCTTTACCTTCTTTTATAATAATATTGGCAATAGCTTTTACCCTTACGAAAACAGCGGGACTCAGCGTTTTACAAAGTGCCTTTGAAGGAATAAGACCTGCTATAGCCGCACTTATTGTATACGCGGGGATAAGTTTATCAAAATCAGTTAAATGGTCCATGGTTTTAGTTTTATTAGCTGCAGGGGCTTTTGTTGCAATTGGAGTATTTAACATTAATCCTATTTATATAATTGTTATCGCTTTCATTATAGGCAGCCTTTATTCAATACCGCAAGGGAGAAAAAATTCATGAAAACTTTATTTGGTTTGTTCCTTTCTTTTTTTGAAATTGGTTTATTTGGATTTGGCGGTGGTTACGCTATGATTCCACTCATTCAAACACATTTAGAAAGAAGAGGTTGGATGTCGATCCAAGAATTTCTCGATTTAATAGCTATAGCAGAGGTTACTCCCGGACCAATAGCAGTAAATAGTGCCACTTTTGTTGGGTATAGGGTTTTTGGGGTAGTTGGTTCGTTGGTTGCAACAACTGCTGTTATACTACCTTCGCTAATTGTAGGATTATTGGTAGGCAGATATTTTAAGAACGGAAATGGTGATACTCAACAAAATATTCTTAAATTTCTAAAACCTGCTGTTATCGGGTTGATTCTTGGTTCCGCATATACAATTGGCGTTGCTAATATCGTAAATTTGGCGAGCTTTCTTATATTTATTGGGGTTTTGTTGCTCCTGTTTTTCACAAAATTAAATCCGATTTTTATAATAATTATGACAGGAGTAGTGGGAATTATCTTTTATTAGGATTCAAATCTTTGTAACTGAAAACATTACCAACTTTTCTTGCCGATTTGATAGCCCTTATAATGGATATTTCTACTACTTCTGCCGCCACTTCACCAATTAAAGTAACGTCGCTTTGCAAATCACCCGTAGACAAGCAAAAAATAGTATCTCCATCGTACATGGTGTGAACAGGTCTTATCGCTCTTGCCAACCCATCGTGGCTCATTTGAGCAACTTTGTTGGCTTCTTCTTTAGATAATTTTGCATTTGTAGCTACAACGGATAGAGTTGTATTTTCACCTGGATTAGCATTAAAACTCGATTTTTTCATATATTCAGATATATTCAAAAATTTATTGTTTTTATCAATAGCTCCGGCTATTATATCCCCTTCTTCGTAAACATCTCCTGTAGCGTTCACAACCGTTATCGCCCCGACTATTATCCCGTTACCTAATTCAATGGAGTAACTTCCTACCCCACCTTTCATAGCACTATTAACGCCTGCCGCCTTACCAACGAGTGCCCCGGTTCCTACACCAACGCATCCTTCTTCAACACAATTTGATGTTGCTAAATTTGCTGCAATATAACCAGATCTTTTATCTGGCCTAACGTTTGGGTCTCCTATATCCAAATCGTAAATAACTGCAGCAGGTACTATGGGGACTTTTACAGTATTTGTTTGAAAGCCTATACCATTTTCCTCTAAAAATTGCATGACCCCACTTGCTGCATCTAAGCCAAAAGCACTTCCCCCGGTTAATAAGACAGCGTGTACCATTTGAACAAGATTCCCCGGTTTTAGTAAGTCAGTTTCTCTTGTACCTGGGGCTGAACCTTTGACATCAACCCCACCTACCGCCCCATTTTCGGCTAGAATTACCGTACAACCTGTTAAGGATTTATTGTCAGTATAGTGTCCTACTTTTATTCCTGGTACGTCTGTTATACCATTGAGCATATCAAATCTTCTCCTTTTTTAAAATAACCAGTTGATTGTATTATTGTTTTTTAGAAAAATTTTGGAGTAAGGAAGAAATCTCACATTTCAATCTCTTCAATAAATACCCATAAATATTGGTAAATATCAAATAAATAAATATTATAAAGAATAACCCTTTTCCTTGTGTTGCAAAATCCGGAAGAAGTTCACCAAAAAAAGTAAACATAAGATAAAAGGCGAGAATTGAAAGGGTTGTAATAAATAAGTGTTTAAATAACCTTTTTTCTACAACAGTAAAAGCAAGGATCGGAAGAAAAAAGAGTAAAAATATTCCAATTGCTTCAACAACAAATCCACTGATAAATATTAAAAAGAAAATTGAAATACTGAAGATAAATGCATATCTTTTTTCTAAAAAGAAAACTCCCAGAGGAAGAGTTAAACTAACCACAGTGGGAGCAATTCTCAAATATCTTGACATAAGGAATAGCAAGAAAAAAAGGATAACCAAAAAAGCTGTCTTTATAAGGGGATTTTTTATAACTAAATTCATAAATTTTTAAAACCAATTACAAAGATCTCCGCCACCACATTCACAAAGGGTATCTAAACAGACAGTGGCTCCTAAACATTCTAAACAATTACCACATCCACTTCTTCCATAGCTATAGTAACCAGCTCTAAAAGTATCCATTTTTTCTCTAAACTTTTCATCTTCCTTATATTTTAAAAATAGGTTTTTGAACTCTCCCTTTTTTATTTGCTCTAGAATGGTTTGTTGCTCTTTCATCAATTTCTCCTCCATCTAAAATTTTTGTGACAGAATTTCTGTGATATATTAAAGAAAAAGTCGCTAGCTTTTTTACTAAATGCTTGTTAAAATTTGCGACTTCTTCAACATTTTCTAAGAACTCTTTTGAACATAAATCGTAAGTAAATAAAATTCTTTCTTTTTGATCTTGAGTTAATTCATCTAATTTTTTTACCCCAAAAGAGTTTGCTATAGAGTTAAAATTTCTTTTTTTTATATCTTTGTTAAAATCGTACACACTATCTACCAAATATAGCAAATAAGCTGTCACAACAGGCATGGTTGCTGGATATCCTTGAGGGAAAAATTCATCGAATAACATCTTCATAATTCCTTGAGATGGTTTGGCATAATCATCCAAATCTAAATTTTGTTCTTCTACCCTTTGTTGCATTTTTAATAGATGTTTGTATTCATTGATAGTTATGGGATCAAACTGTTCAAGTAACTTCATTTCCAACTTTTTCAAAATTTTCTTTGGAACTGGTTTCCCTTCTAAATTGTAATCTAAAAGTTTTCCATAGATTATAAGCAAATTGAGATACGCATAAGGTGTCATAAAAGAATTATTTTCAGGTTTAAATCGTTTTTTTAATCCTACATATGGACATCTGAATTCGTTTATATTCTCAACAGGGTTGTTCAACATGGAAAAGAAAACCACTTCTTTTACTGTCGTGAGTCTATAGAACTCACCTAAATTCTCCTTTAAAGAGTGACATAATCCACAATAGTAATATAGATAATTTTTCCTCTCTTCTTCTGTTGGAGTAAAATATATAGATATGTATCCGTACATTATTTCAACCTCATTTGTAGTATTTTTTCTCTCTTTAGAAATTTTATTTTAGCGCCCCTTCGCCCCGCAGCCCACCCATAAGGATAAAGGAGTATAGCCTTTGGCCCAGCTTTCGACGCATAAGGATAAAGGAGTTAGGTGAATTTAATAAACTTTCACTGTATGTTTCTTTGAAAATGTTTTATCCCCTATATTCACACTGAATTGAATTTCATACTTTCCTGATCTATCTAAATTTATAGTTTTAACGTTCGATAAATCAAATACTTTTGCCGTTCCCAATTCTGTTATATATACTCGAGATAAATCGTTATTCTCGTAATTATAAATTAGCTGTCCTTCATAGAATAACCTAAAGATCACTTGTGAAATTTCAAAGGCTTTTGGTTCTTCATTAGAATTTCTTAGTAAACCTTCAAAATAAAGCTGATCTCCTCTTGAGGCCGCCGAAATAACATAAACTAAAAGGGAAATATCGTTGTAATTTCTATCTATTTGATTAACTATATTCAAAGTGGTTACATAAGTTTGCTCAAAAGAATCAAAGTCGAATAATAAATAATAATTTCCTGGATCGAAATTTTTATTGATTTCAAAATCTAAAGGTATCGAAGACAGAGGATTCAAATTTAATGTTCCAAAGGAAAATTTCTGTGAATGGATAACCTTTTCTTTTTGTTTTATTGTTAGCGTTCCAAATAATTCTTTGTTAAAGGTTTCATTGGTCCCATTTATTGCTAATATGCTAATAGAAGGGAATTCCGTAGTTAAGTAAAACATCTCTTTAGCAGAAACATCTATAATCAATCCTTTATTGTATTCAAAGGTTTTAACAAGATTTACACTTTCGTCATTTAAGATAAAGGACACTCGGGCTTCATAGGTTCCTTTTTCTAAATCTGAAATCTCCTTTTCTCTTAACAGGTCAAAAACTAAAATTGTTTTATACGGTGAGATATCAGCTTCTACAGGTTGTGAGAACACATAACTGTATTCAACCTCAGAACTTTCCTGATTTACTATCAAAAATGAAAAGTTATTAATTTCTACATGAGAATCATTGTTGTTGGTATTTTGTATAGTAACTTTTATATCTAAATTATCTGGATAGTAATATTCTTCTTTTGATTCTAAATTGATATGAATCCCTTTTATAACTACATTGTAAGGTAAATCAAATCTTGAACCTCTACGCCCCATAATAATAAATATGAACACTAACATGGACAAAAATATAACGATGTAAAATGTCCATCTAATTATTCTTTTTTTAGATTGTTCTCTTCTTTCTCTTTCTTTTTTCCTTTCTTCATCATACTTTTGCCATTCTTCCGGGCTTTTTGAAAAATATTGCATGAATTCATCTCACTATTTTCAATATTATTTAGAAGGAAGATAAGTTACTTAAATACTGATCTTCATTGATTACCCCTTTATTAAAAAATTCCCGAAGTGTGGGCAACGGATCTATATAACAATCAGAATCTTTGTATTTTTCACTTACAAAATTAATACTCTTACCTTGTGATATGTCTCTTTTCAAATTTTTTGAAATTATCAAACCTTCAAAAACAGTTATAAAACCTTTTTTCCCTGTATTATAACAGTGTTCACATCCATTTCCTTGGCAAAAAGGACAGTTTTTAGGGATTAATCTTTGATTAAGGATGAGATCTAAGCTTTCAGAGAGATTTCTTACTTCTATTCCAAACATCTTCAACCTTTGAAGCACTAAAAAAACATTCTTAGCGTGTAACGTGGAAAATACCAAATGACCTGTTATCGAAGATTCAAATAACAATTTTGCAAAATTTTCCTCCCTAATTTCGCCCACAACTATTAAATCAGGATCTTGTCTCAATATATATTTTAAAATATCTGCTTTGTCTTCCTCGTTTTTTGATACTATTTGAATTATACCTGGATTAATATACTCTACTGGATTTTCTATGCTATGAACTTTTCTCCTTTTTTTGAACTTATTAACTATGTACTGCATCGTTGTAGTTTTGCCAGACCCTGTAGGACCAGAAAAAATAAGCATTTTTGATTTTTGATCAATTAATTTTTCGACGTTAGAAAGAATCATTGGTTCCATGAAAACTTTTATGTCGTTTATGTTTCTCAATTTTCTTAAGACACAACTTATTCCTCCAGAAGATCTAACAAAGGAAGCTCTATAATTGATGTTCTGGAAACGAAAAGAACCATCAATATTTTCAAAATCTTTTACTATATCGTACCCACAATTGATAAGCAATTTGTTTAGCACTACTTCGTATTCATATGCCCCCATAGTTTCTAAAGTTATTAAATCTCCACAGTATCTGGCTTTAACGCCTACCTTTTCGTCATGAGGTTCAAAATGAAAATCTGTAATATTTTCATCGTCATATTTTTTCAAAAAGTTGTCTAAAATATTTTCTTCTACTTCATAATTCTTTAGGTCTTTATTATACAAGAGGTAGAAATTAGAGGGTTTCTTTTTCATTATTATTGTTATTGTTGTTGGACTTCTTCTCCTGGAATTTCTTCTACATGATCTTGCAAATACTTGTTCAATCTGGATATTTCTTCGGCAACCACACCTTTTCCAAACTGTCTATATAATGCTGGTTGTTCATAAAGATCTAGATAGTTTTCTTCTCCAGGCAATTTGTCGTAACCGGATGCTATAACCGTTACCTTAATAACTTCAGGAGGCAAATCTATAATTGTAATTCCCATTTTTAGTCGTGCATCATCAATTGCGTATGAACGTAAAATTTCATTGACAATTTTG
This sequence comes from Petrotoga sp. 9T1HF07.CasAA.8.2, assembly GCF_002895585.1. Lineage (NCBI taxonomy): Bacteria > Thermotogati > Thermotogota > Thermotogae > Petrotogales > Petrotogaceae > Petrotoga > Petrotoga sp. 9T1HF07.CasAA.8.2. Next base: position 71,012 of record NZ_AZRI01000025.1, read on the forward strand.
ACATCTTGTGTGGTTGGAGTCTTACCCGCGATGTTTACTAAAGCAGCTGTTGCATTCCTTACAGGATCCTCTAAAATTTTACTATTCAATGCATTTTTTATAGCTTCTTCAGCTCTTTTTTCTCCTTTTGCAAGTCCAATACCAAGCATCGCAGAACCTTTTATGCGTAATACCGACGCTACATCTGCAAAATCTAAATTGATCATACCTGGTTTGGTTATCAAATCGGAAATACCAGTAATTGCTTGAATAAGTATTTCATCAGCTTTCTCAAAGGCTTTGTCAATTGGAATATCATCATCGTTATCTATAAGTTTATCGTTTGATATTTTAATTAAACTATCCACATACTTTTTAGTTTCTTGAAACCCTTTCAAAGCTATTCTTTCTTTTGTTGATCCTTCAAAGTGAAAAGGTAAGGTAACTATTGCCACAGTCAAAATACCCATTTGTGTAGCTAAATCAGCTATAATAGGTACAGCCCCTGTTCCTGTACCTCCCCCTAAACCCGCGGTTATAAATAAAAGATCTGTATCTTTCAAAGTTTCTTTTAAATCATCCTGACTTTCTAAAGCTGATTTTTTACCAATTTCTGGATCTCCACCGGCACCTAGACCTTTTGTCAGTTCTTTACCCAATTGAATTTTTGTAGGTGCGTCATTATTTTCTAATACCTGTACATCCGTGTTTGCAGCAATCAGTTCTACATCATCAATGCCTTTTTTTATCATTCTTTGAATAGCATTATTCCCTGCTCCTCCAACGCCTATTACTTTTATCTTATAACTCGTTTTCCTACTAAACAATTTATTTCGTTTGTTGATTTCTTCCATTTCAAAGGGCATCTTCTTCTTCACCTCCCGTTATTTTCTTAAAAAAAGTCTTTAAGGTGGATGTTGTTTTTTTGGAAGATTTATTTCTTTTGGAGGATTCTGAACGCGTCTCTTTGTTTTTTTCATAAAGATTTTCTTCTAACAAATCGATTCTGTACCTTTCTATTAACCCAAAAACAGTTTGAAATTCCGGATCCTTAGCTAATTCTTCTGGAATGTTCTTGAACGAGTCAAAAGATACTATGGAACTTTTCCTGAAATTTTCACCCATTAGTTCTTTAACGGTGGTTTCAATATTTTTTATTTTCGAACCTCCCCCGGTCAATACTATTCCTCCCTGTAAAGCACCTACTTCAAAAGTTCTTTCATAACCTATTTTTGAGAGCTCTCCATTTAACCTGCTTATAATTTCTCTGACTCGAGCAAAAATAATTTTATTTAAAAGACTTAGAGGAACATAAGAATACCCACTACCTGTCAATAATTGGAAATTCACCTTTTTCATTGTTTTCGTTTCTCTTGAACATGCCCCTTCCTCTTCCAATAACCTATGTGCCTCTCTTTCAGAAACCTTGAGTATATTGGAGATATCTTTTAATACATATTTAATTCCATACGGAAAAGTGTAGAATAATTTTGGAATTCCATCTTTAAAGATGATTATTCTACAAGAATTGTACCCAAAGTCTATCACAGTGATGCCGACATTTCTATCGTTGGGGGTGGTAATTATATAACTATTCGATAAAGTTGAATCGTATATAGGAATTTCAGAAGTATAGACAATATCTTTTAAGACGTTAATTAACAGCGAAAAGGAATTTTCATCTACCCATACAATGTTTAGTGTTGTAGTTAAAGATTTTTCAGCAAAAAAAGAAACTGGATTTTTTACTTTTTTTTCGTCGATATGAAACTTCACAAAGTTTGAATCTAAAATTATTTTTCCCTCGTCTGTGTATTTTTTGATAATGCTTTTCTTGATGTTTCTGAGTTCCTCTTCTCTTATTTCTGTCCTTTTGCTAAACTCAACAGTAAAATGCTCTTCTGTGATATTCAAAGAGTTAGTGGAATATCCTACAATAATTTCTGGATTTTTAATCTTCTTTGGAGACTCCTGGTTCAACTTTTCTATAAGCGTTTCAATTGATCTACGTAGTGATTCCATATCTTGTATTTCACCATTAATGATACCGTCCACTGGAAGTTTACTCAGTGAAATTGGCACAATACTTCCATCTTCTTCTATTTCAAAAAGTACTCCCTTTAGAAAAAAACTACCGATATCTATTCCAATCAAATAATTCTTAGCCATACTAAAGCCCCCGATCATCGATTTTAAAGAAACTATGGTTACTAATGAAATAATTCCCAGGTCCCAAAAATTCTATATTACTAAGAGTGATCAAAAAATCTTTAATTTCTGGTAATTCAAGGTACTCAATTCTAATGTTATTATAACAAAGTATTTCTTTATTCGGAAAATTTATTTCTCTAATCGACGTATTACAACAAATACTTTTGACAAAATTGAGTTCTTCTTCTTTTTTTATTTTATCTTTCGAAAAAATTACTTTGATGAATTTTGGATAGGGATGATCGCTAACAAATGTTATTTTATCATAAATATCAAAATAAAAATATCTATTATTTATTTCTACGTAATAAATACTTTTCTCAATTTCTACTTTATCTTTATAAACAAAAAATTCTTCTTGAGTTTCAAAAAAAGGGAGGAGATTGTAAACACAAATTATTAAAAGTAGAAGGTAAAAAAAGGTTAAGATTAACTTTTTCCATTGCACTAGATATCTAGCTCTTTCACCTTATTAGCATTAGATTCAATAAACTCTCTTCTAATAGAGGGATCGTATCCCATGAGTATTTCTATCATCTCTTCTGCCATTTCTAAATCTTCCATCTTTATTTTTACAAGTTTTCTAGTGTCTCTATCCATAGTGGTCTCTCTCAATTGGTCAGGGTTCATTTCTCCTAATCCTTTATATCTTTGTATTCTCCATTTTTTATCCCCATATTTTTTCTTCAACTCTTCAAGTTCTTCGTCGGAATAAAGATAAAAATGTTGTTTACCAATCTCAAATCTATACAGAGGAGGTTGAGCAATGTATACATATCCTTCCTCTATTAAAGAACGCATGTATTTGTGAAAAAGCGTCAACACTAAAGTTCTAATATGTGCGCCATCAACATCTGCATCAGTCATGATAATGATTTTACCGTATCTCAATTTAGACAAATTGAACTCTTCTCCTATACCAGTTCCTAATGCAATGATAATATTCGAAACTTGTTCATTTTTTAAAAGTTTTAAAAAATCAGTTTTTTCTGCATTTAGAATTTTCCCCCTCAAAGGTAAAATCGCCTGGTACATTCTATCCCTAGCTTGTTTGGCATTTCCCCCAGCCGAATCTCCTTCAACTATAAAAAGTTCTGATTCGTTTAAATCCCTCGATGTACAATCTGCCAATTTGCCTGGTAGAGTTGTATTTTCGAATATTGTTTTTCTTTTAATGCTGTCTCTGGCTCTTTTAGCAGCAAGTCTTTTTTTATATGCTAAAAACATTCTTTCAAAAATATTTTTTGCTTCTTTTATATTTGCATCAAAATATAAAGATAATTTCTCTGTAGTTATTTGATTTACTGCTTCTCTGGCAACTTTAGATCCCAATCTTCCCTTTGTTTGACCTTCGAAAACAGGATTGGGCATTTTTATATGTATTATGGCTAATAATCCTTCTCTCACATCTTCTCCACTAAAATTCTCGTCTTTTTCCTTTAAAACATTGTACTTTCTTGCATATTCATTTGATAATCTTGTTAGAGCTTGTTTGAATCCAGATTCATGTTCCCCGCCATCGATAGTCCTAATGTTGTTCACAAAAGAGATTACTTCGCTTTCTTCAGAATCCGTATAGACAAAAGCTGCTTCCACTTGAATTTCTGACTCCACTTTACTATATTGATATGATCCGTACATGTAAACCGGCTCGGAAATAGAATTCATCTTCCGCCGTTTCAAGATGTAATTTATAAATTCGTTCAAACCGCCAAGAAAATGAAATTCTTGCTTGTAATCTCTTTTTCTATCTTCAAAGATAACTTTCAAGTTAGGATTTAAAAAGGCTATTTCTTTCAACCTATTCTCTATTAATCGTGATTCAACAGTTATATCTCCATCATCGAATATTTCTTTATCAGGGAGAAATTTCACAACAGTCCCACTCTTGTCTGTTTCGCCTACAATAATTACATCTGTTTGAGGAACACCTCTTGCATACTTTTGATAGTATATTTTCCCGTCTCTGTAAACCTTTACCTCCATATATTCGGACAAAGCGTTAACAACCGATGCTCCTACTCCATGAAGTCCTCCACTAACCTTATAGGCTTTTTTATCAAACTTTCCACCAGCATGAAGCGAAGTCATAACTAACTCCAATGTATTTTTATTTTCAGTTGGATGTATATCTACAGGTATACCTCTTCCGTTATCCTCAACTTCAATAGAATCATCCTCATTCAAAGTAACTCGAATTGTATCACAAAACCCGTTAACATGCTCATCTATGGCGTTATCGATTATTTCATAAACCATATGGTTTAACCCTGTTTTACCCGTTGATCCTATGTACATTCCAGGTCTTAACCTAACAGGTTCTAACCCTTTCAAGACCTTTATATCGTTTCCAGAATAAGTTTTTTCTACCATTTAAACACCTCCACAAGCGTTTCTCAAGAAACAATTCTAATTCTATTTATCGTTTCATTTTCCAGAATAGAATTTATCGCGTTCAATAATAATTTTTCCCTAAAAAGTATTTCCTGTTTAACATAATTGTCAGCACAGGCTATTTCCACTATCTTATCTTTTAAGAGATAATTTTTAACTGTTACATTTTTTGATAAATTCTCAGGAATATACTTAGGTAATTCTTCTCTTAATCTTTTTATTATATATATTTTTTTGTAAACCAAATTTTTTTTAGAAAGTTGTTTTAAAACACCTTCAAATTTTTCCTCCATTTTAGACCATCTTAATAGTAAAGTATTCCTCTCAATCTTCTATTTTTTCTGTTATAAAATCTTTCCAATTGTCAAGAATAGCTTCCGTTACTACACCAGGTACAGTAAAAGTAAAATCAGGAAAAATTCTTCTAACAGGTACTACACCTCTTGAAGTGTGGGTAAGAAATACTTCCTCGGCAGATAAAAGTTCCCATACTTGAACATTTGCTTTCTCTTCAACTTCTAAAGATAAATCATTTGCTAACTCAAGGACATCTTCTCTAGTTATCCCTGGTAATATCCCCGATGAAATATGAGGAGTCAATAAAACACCTCCACTGACATAAAAAATATTAGAGTATGTACCTTCGGTTACATTACCGAACTCATTTAAAACGATGGAATCATAATAATAATCATATTTTTTATGGATGTATTTGATTGAACCATTTAAAGGTGTTTTTACATAATAAGGAATAATAGGAGACGAAGTTTTTCTTTCTCTCGCTATATTAACTACAACACCTTCTTCGATCAAATCTACATCCTCTTTCAACTCTTCAACAAAGCAATAAAATGTTTTATATTTAGAAGTGAAAGGAGTTACATATATTTTAAATCTGAATTCTTCATAATTATGAATCTTTTTTGCCTGATTTAAAATTATTTTTATCTTTTCAAGAGGTGGTATTTCAAATGCCATAAAATCAGCAGATCGTTTCAATCTATCATAATGTCTTTTTAAATTGTAAGGAATACCTGAATAAGTTCTAAGTACATCATAAATCGAATAACCATTCACGAACCCTTCATCATCTCCACTAACCAATGGAAATTCTACCCACTCTTTACCATTATAGAACATTCGATACCACCCCTTTATTTTCTTTAGACAAAGAAGATATCACCGTACTAAAAAACTCACCTTTTTCAATTTTTTTCTCATGAAATTGAACATTATGGGGGATGTAATATTCATCGTATCCAAAAAGACCTTTTTTTGAGCTACTTTCTGTTAATACTTTAACTCTAGACCCTAACATATCATTCAAGTAATTTTTTCTTGAGAGATCAGCAATTTTATCCATTTGTGAAAGTCTGTCTTTTTTTTCATTTCCAGGTATCTGATTTTGCATCTTAGCTGCTACAGTTCCCTCACGTAATGAGTACCTAAAACTATGGACTTTTAAAACCTTAAGTTCTTCAATTGAATCAAACAGGATTCTTAAATCTTCCTCATCTTCACCAGGAAAACCAACTATGAGATCACAAGTAATAGAAAACTTTGAGTCGTATTTTCTTAAGTTTTCGATGGCTGTATAAATCATTTTTCTATTATATTTTCTATGCATTGATTGTAAAATTTTATCAGAAAAATGTTGAATCGAAAGGTGTATGTGTTTTTCAAATATTGGATAAGAATTCAATATGGTAGACAAATTGTCAGTAATTATTTCAGGATATAGAGACGTTATTCTTATTCTAATTTCTTTATCAGCAAAACTCTTCCCGATTTGATTTAATAGTTCTTCTAAGGTTTCTGAATTGTCCATTCCATAATATCCCAAATTTGTTCCAGTTAGCACTATTTCTTTATACCCTTTTTCAATAAATTTTTCTATACTTTTTATAACTTCTTCTGTTGGTAAACTGACTATTTTTAATCCTCTCAAGAATCTTATTTTACAGAATGTACATGAGTTAATACATCCTTCTTCAATAGGTAAAAAGATCCGTGTTCTGTCACCATACGGTTCGTTGGGAACTAATATGTCATATTTTTCATTATGGAACCAAAAATATTTATCTGAGTATATACCTTCTTCACACAATAAACGGTCTATTTGTTTTTTTTCTAAATTACCTAAGACCAAATCGGCGCCTACTTTTTTTAATTCTTCGGGATCAGATACAGAATAACAGCCTGTAGCTATAATCTTGGAATTTTCATTTGATTTTTTTAATCTCCTAATTGTTTGCCTTACCTTTCTTTCAGCCTCTGAAGTTACGGCACAAGTGTTTAAAACGTAGATATCACTCTTACCCATTTTTTCTTCAAATACAATATCAAAATGAGGAGATAGTTTCTCGGCCATCGCTTGACTTTCAGCTTGGTTCATTTTACATCCAAAAGTAATAAAAGAAACTTTACGCTTCATATTCTATTTCACCAGTCAATGTTCTACTAAGTAAACCTATTCTTCTAATAACCCCCACTAATCTTTCATTGTCATCAACAACTGGCAGAACCTTTAATTTATTTTTTATTATTACATCTGCTACATGTAAAACCGTATCATCAAAGTAAACCTTAAATGGCTTTTTTATCATAAAATCAGATACTGGACGATCCAATATTTTTTTTAATCCATTAAAAAATTGATGGCTATCCGGTATAAAAGAAGTAGTTTCCATAAGCTTCAAATACCCCGGAAGTGAGGCGTCAATGATACCACTTTCGCTTAAATATCCCACCAGTCTAAAATCACTTGTAACTATGGGAAGCGCAGATAAATTATGCCTACGACATACCGTAATAAAACGCTCTACTTTCTCATCTTCCATTAAAGACGTTAGATCTCTCTCCATTATTTCCTTAGCTTTCAAGGTAAACACCTCTTTGTTATTCTAATCTTTCAATGGAAAACCTACTTAAACTTCTTTTTATATCTTCTAAAGTTCCTATCTTTTTTTCTATATAATCCGTTTTGGAAATGGCACTAGCCATACCGAATTTTGCAGCTTCAAAATAATTAAAATTATAATTTATAATATAATATATTATTCCCGACATAAATGCATCTCCTGCTCCAAAAAGATGTGATTTCTCAATCCTTTCTTCTGGATTAAAAAGCCAGACACCCTCATTTGTTGTTATCACATCACCAAAAATCTGATAACTCATAACAACTAATCTGGCACCATTTTCTATAATTTTTTTTGAAGCATCAATAAAATCATCTATACTTTCAAGGGTTTTCCCGAAAATTTCTGCTTTTCTTCTAAAGTCTGGTCTAACAACGGTAGGGCAATTATTTAAAATAGCTTTTTCAAAACACGGTCCAATTGATTCCATGTAAGTAGTTTTTCCTCTTTTCTTAGCTTCAAACATCAGATCGGAATAAACATCAGTTTTCAAGCCAGGAGGAACACTTCCTGACACTACGACATGTTCCACTAATGAAAGAGAATTTTTATATCTCCTTAAAAAATGATCGTAATCTTCATCATTAATGAAGGGACCTTTACTGTTTATTAGAGTCATTACTTCCTTCAAGGGATCTATTATTTCAATGTTTTCTCTACTTTCTTCTTCTGAATAAACAAAATTCATCGTTATATTTTCATACGCAGAAAGCTTACTCTGAATAACCCTACCTATGTGTCCCCCCAAAAAACCTGTTACTATCGATTTCATTTGCAAATTAGATAGCATTATTGAAACGTTAATACCCTTACCTCCTGGTTCCATTTTGGAATTTGAAGGATTTTCTATTCTATACATGTTACCTACTTCAAAATTATCAATTATAACTTCTCTATCCAGCGAAGGATTTAATGTGACAGATAAAAAATCGTACTCCATCGATTTCCTCCTAATACCATTATTATTTTACTATTATGGAAACCCCACACTTGCTATAATGCCCTTTTCTTCCCACCCCTCGTTTCTAAGAAAGGACTATGTACTATAACTCTCTATCTTATTAGAATAATCTTTTATTTTTTATATTATACCATATCAAACCTAAGTATTATTAACTGAAAAATTAAAATAACGGGTAGAAAATACCCGTTATTTTAAAAGATAATACTACTTTTGAAGAATCAATATTATGCTTTTTTATCCAGTGCTAATTTTTCTTCATTTTCTGAATATCTTCTCATCCTTACTTTGTAGTTATATACACCTCTTTTTGAAGGATACTTCTCAGCGTAGCCTTCTTCGTACCAAAGTTTATCGGCATATTTTTTCCATTCTTCGGCAAGTTGGTCTAATTCAGGAGCTAATTCATTCACGGTTCGCTCACTACCAGGATGTTGTGGAATAGCGTTGAACTTCTTTACCATTGCCCTGAATACTTTTGGATTGTCTATTATGGGGCATGGTCTAAATAAATTATTGGAATAGGGAATGGTCCTCTTATAAGCCTCAAAAAATGGTGATTTTAAAATATCTATAATTCGTTTTTCCCTTATATTATCCACGGCAAACTGTTGGAAGACACATGGTTCAGCATAACCTTTGGCGTTTATATGTAAATATTTAGCTCCCGCTGCTAAACAACCGTTAGTTAAGAAACCATGATTCCAAAAATCAGCAACAAACGCAAACTTTCCACCTAACCTTAACTCTTCCAATTTGTAGAATCTTTCATACCTTTGTTCGGCAGTAGGTACTAAATCCATCGAAGCATCTGCTCCTACGGGCATAAATTGGAAAACCCATGCATAACTCACATTGTTTTCTTTTAAATATTCCCAAAAATCATCACTCATTATTGCATCGTGATTCTTTCTTGTTGCTGTGACAGAGGCTCCATATATTACCCCATTTTCACTTAAGAGCTTCCAAGCGTTTTGAATTTTTTCAAAAACACCCTTACCTCTTCTCCAATCGGTATCAGCTTCATATCCTTCTACTGATATAGCCAATGTAGCGTTACCCAATTCAGCTAATTTTTTAGCGTTTTCTTCATTAATTAACGTTCCATTCGTATAAAGCAAAAAGTAAGAATCGCTGAACTCTTCTAGTACATCGAATAGATAAGGATATACAAATGGCTCTCCACCTGTTATAATGAAGAAATAGATGCCTAAATCATTGAATTGTCTTATTACATCAAAAATTTCTTCTTTGGAAAGCATATACTTGTGACCATACATAGCAGCGTAACAACCCACACATCTGAGGTTACATGCATATGTTGGAGAAAGCACAGCTAATTTTGGAAGGACTATCCCATATTCATGCATCTTATCCTGTCTCGTTTTTTCACCAACTGCAAATTCGTTAATGATTAGATTGTTTATTATTTTTTCAACAACTTTGGGATTAGATTTCTTGAACAAATTAGCCCAATTCTCCAGCATCGGATCATGATTTTCTGCCCCAGTTGCTAATTTTCTAAGCCCACTTTTTGCAGGTTCCTTAGAGAATTTTGATAATGTCCATAACAACTTCCCAAGTTGATCCACATCAGAATGTCTTACAACGTTGGTTATTAATTTAGAACTTTGTTTAAGTAACATATTTTTCATTGAGTCCACAACTGCCATACCGGACACCTCCTAATTTTTGTCATCTTCTGTAAAACTTAAAATCATTTTTTTAAAATTATTCTTTATTTCATCATTAGAAAATTCTATTCCTACGGCCCTGTATATAACTAAACCATCAAACATCGCTTGCAGCATAAAAGCTTTCGTTTTTGAATTAAATAATTTTTCAAATTTGCCAAGGATCTTTCCGTAATTTTCTTTGAATGTTTGAGTTAAAATTTTCATCATACTTTGATCATGTGTAGAATTTATTAAAATTTCAAACAATCGCATCAATTCTTTTGAAGGAAAAGTATTTAAAATTTGCGAATAAAGATTTGCATAAAAATCAGCACTTGCTTCCACACAATCCTGAGAGGGCATCGATTCATTTTCTTCGAAAAAACCTTGGACTTTTTCTAAAAGAGCACTAAAAGCAGAAACAATTAGTGCATTTTTATTTTTGAAATAGTTATATATAGAACCCTTAGATAAGTTACACGAAGAGGCGACATCTTCCATCGTTAGATTTGACAAACCTTTTTCGCTTATTAATTCCAACGTTTTTTCTGCAATGTATTTTTTTCGTTCTTGCTTATCCAAAATCTTTAACCCCGTGTTCATTTGGATCACCTCTTTTCTGACTGACTGGTCAGTCAGTTAAATTATAAACTATTGTGAAAAATAATTCAAATATGACTGAATTTGTCTAATTTAATAACGTACATTTTATAATAAGTCATAACCCTTTATTTAAAGTCAATAGAAAGCACATATATTAAATAAAATAACAATCGTATGTTCTTAACTTAATATTTTCAGAAAAGATATTCTAATTACATATTTTCGTTGAAAAAGTTACTTTTTTGTTTTTTTGAATTGGTCGACTCTTTTCCTCAATATTTTCCAAAGTGACTCTTAAAAAAATATAGTTGAAAAAACCCAGTTATGTTATAATTTAGTTGAAGAAAATATTTTTTATAAATTATAAGGTGGCAAATGAATGCTATTTTTAGTAGTAAGGGTTGACGAGATCAGTCTAAAAAATAAAAATAAAATGTCTTTTATGCATAAACTTAAAAACAACATCCAAAGCAAAATTTCCCAAAACTTCATTTTCAAGGTTAACAACAATAGAATATATCTAATTCCTCAACAAAATATGGGAATAACCGTTAAAGATATCGATACTCTAAAAAAGATTTTTGGAATACATTCATCTTCAATAGCTGAAAAAACTGAATTAAATATAGATTCATTTAAAAATAAAGTCTACGAAGTAGCAAAAAATCTCTTGAAAGCAACAATTATAGTACTTTTAAAATAAACGTCAATAGAGCCAATAAATCTCTTCCCTACAACAGTCAAGAATTTGCTGGAATAATAGGTGAATTTATATTGAACAATTTCCCTAAACTAAAAGTTGACTTAAATAACCCGGAGCTTGATATAGAAATAGATATTAGAAAAGAAGGTACGATTATATTTGACAATCGTTTAAAAAGACCAAGCGGATTACCCATTGGTACATCTTCAAAAGATTTAACAAAAAACGGAACAATTAAATTATCCCAAAAATTCGCATTGTATAAAACATCTATTTTACCATACGAAGATTCATGTAGCGTATTTATACCTTCTAAACCTGCCACTAAATCAAATACAAATTACATAAAATCAATTGAGGATTCTTTACAACATCTAAGTAAATTGGAAAAAGATGCTTTAGATGAAGTTAAAAAGTATAAGATTGAAGATAGTAAAGTCTCATAAATTGATCACTTTGAATCATAGTCTCATGTATCTTAAAGAAAAGGGAAGAAAAAGGAGGACAATTCATGAAAAAGGTATTAGAAACAATAAAGGCAATATTCTTCACAATATGGTTAATTATCGGATTTCTCGGAGTTGTAATTGTATATGGAAGTTATGTGTTGATAAAAGCCAATATCTTGGAAAAAAGAAAGGGACACAAAGTCTCTCAAGAATATATTAGAAAGGTTGTATCTTGGTTTGGAAAAGTTACTTTTAAATTCTTAAATAGTAAGATTTCAGTTCATGGTGAAGAGAATATTCCTCAGCAAGGCCCTTATGTAGTAGTAGCGAATCATCAAAGCCTTTTCGATATTCCTTTAATTTTAGGATATATATATCCCACAGCTTTTATTGCAAAAAAAGAGCTTTCTATGATTCCTATATTAGGAAATTTCATCAAAAGACTTGGCTCTATCTTCATAGATAGGAATAATTCAAAAAGTGGCGCTATAGCTCTTAAAAAATTTGCAAAAATATCTCAATCAGGGGAAATTATAACTATTTTTCCTGAAGGAACAAGGAGTTTAGATGGTCAAGTAGGTGAATTTAAAAAGGGAGCTCTTTTAATCCCTTTTAGATATAATATAAAACTATTACCTGTCACAATAGATGGAACTATCAAAATGAGCAAAAAAGGAAGCGTCTTTATCAAACCTTCGAATGTTAATCTATTCATACATGAACCAGTCGAGCCAAAACTTTTCGCTAGCGAAGGAGAATTAAGAGAATGTCTCAAAAGCATAATCAGCGAAAATATTACAAGCGAACCTCAACTAGCTTTAAAAGAAACAAGAGCGTAATTTCAGTTTTTTAAAGGAGGTTTTCAAACATGAAAAAAGTAAGCAATGTTACTATGGGAATAGATAAAGTTTCAAATTCACCGATAGTTTTTTTAAAGGTAGAAGATACAAACGTTGTTGTACCAATATGGATTGGGCCATGTGAAGCTGGTGTTTTGGCTTTAATATTGAGAAACGAAGATTTTGAAAGACCTTTAACGCACGATCTCATTGGTAATATTATCGAACAACTTAAAGCTCAACCTATTAAGATAGAAATTGACCAATTCAAGCAGGATATTTATTACGCTAAATTAGTCCTGAAAGATAGTGGTTCAAAAGAGATCTATATCGATGCCAGGCCTTCTGATTGCATAATTTTATCATTAAAAAATAACTTACCTATTTACATAGACGAAGAAATAGTATCCGAACACGGTATTGAAGCTTCTTTTATAAACGCAGAAGAACAAAGCGAGTTCAGACAAGATATTGAAAACTTCGATATAGACGAACTGAGAAGGAAGTTCGAAAATAAAAATAAAACTGAAGATGAAGATGACGAATAATTTTTTCTAAAAGCACGAGGTGAATCAATGGAATTTCTAAAATTATTAGAGTTTAAAGATTTCTTTGACAAGAAGATAAAGAATTTTTTCGAAAATTTGGACCTGGAAGATCATTTAAAAGAGCCACTGTTTTATTACATAGAAAATGGAGGCAAAAGACTTAGACCCTGGATAATATATAACTTCGGACAAATAATCTCTATAAATAAAAAGAATTTAATTGACATTGCGATAGCTGTCGAAATTTTACACTCATCATCCTTGATACATGATGATCTACCTGCCTTAGACAATGCAAAGTTAAGAAGAGGAGCTCTAACTACTCATTTAAAGTTTGGAGAATATAAAGCCATACTAGCTGGAGATTATGGATTCACTCTCCCACTACAGATTGTTGCCGGTTTAGATAATATTAAAGAAGGGAACAAACTTCTCTTAGTGGATTATTTTATAAAAACCATTTTAAAATTATTTCAAGGAGAAATGGAAGATCTAATCTTCGAAAAAGAAGATAAAAATGTAGGTGAGAAAGAAATTCTTGAGATGTATTCAAAGAAAACAGGGGCGATTTTTGGTTTTTGTTTTGCATCTCCTTTTTTAATGGCTGGGGAAGCAGAGCTTGCTAAAGAGATGAATAAAATAGGAACTGATTTTGGTGTTTCTTTCCAAATTTTCGATGATCTAAAAGATATCTTTACTAAAGAAGAAGATATTGGAAAAGAAACTAATAAAGATGCAAACAAAAAAACTCTTTTAAATTTTTATAATTTTCAAGAAACACAAATAATAGCCGATAATATTTATATAAATGTTTTACAAAAATTGGAAGACCTAAATCTAAAAGAACTATCTCAACTTTTGAAAGAAGTTCGAAAGATTATAGAAACAAGGTAAAAGTCTCAAAAGGAGTTGACTGAGCTATAAAATTCAAACCTTTCAACTTTTTAAATAAAATTAAATATATGGAAAAAAAATACAAAATTCTCTTATCGATTGTTGTAATAGGTATTTTAATTCTTGTTTTTTCTATTATTTTTAAAAACATATTTTTGCCTCCAAATCAGATAACTCCTTCTTCTACCAATATTCAAATAATGGTTCCTGATTTTGCTTTTCCTTCAAAGAAACACATTGATATAAGCGTTGTGGATAAAAGTTCTGCGGAATATCAAGAATTGATCAACTACAAAAATTTTTACGGTGAAATATATAAAATTACTTTCTCAGATGAAAGTAATGAATCCTCTATTTTACCAATTACCTTAAGATACAAGATTCCAAAGGATAATTACTTTGGAGATAACTTCGTCAATTTCTCCTTGGCTTACATCACACAGGAAGAACCTCCTGTTATCTCTGAATTCAGTGGAGAAAAAATAGTAAAAATAGATGACGAGTATTACATAGAAGCGCAAACATTCCAAATAACTAAAGTAAATTATATAGGTCTAGTCATTGAATCTCCAGAAGAATCATCCAGTGGGCTCAAGGTTATAAAAGAAGCGCCACCAACCCTTGAACCTGATATTATTTTAATTCCTGGAACTGATATTAATTTCTTAGGAAAGATAATGAATGTACCTGAAAATGGTTATCCACAATCTTTTTGGTCATCCCTTTTTCCAAATAGAACCATTTGGAGTTACAATTACCCACTGACATCTACTAGAAGTAAAAATTACAACGATTCTTTTATCAGTTTTGTTGAAAGAACAGGGATTGATAGTTACATTGAATTTGAAGGAAGGCGTCTCGCTCAAGAACTTTCTAGATTTCCTAATAAAAAGTTTGACATTATTGCACATGGCATTGGCGGATTAATTGCTAGATATGCTTTGGAGTCTACTCAAACAATTCAAAATGTTGAAAATTTAGTACTCATTTCTACTCCAAATAAAGGAAGTAACCTAGCAAACCCCCTTTTTTTCAATTTACTCTTTGGAAAAAATACAGATATTTTATCTCAATTGTTTAATGTTGAGGATAGCACGATATTAAAAATCACTTTGCAAATTGGTTCTTACCTTGATCAAATAAATTCGTACTATGAAGATCTTATTCCTGACTCTGAATTTCTGAACAAATTAAACTCTTTTGGCACAAGAAATGACATCAGATATTTAACGATTATTGGTACTAGTCCCGCAATTGATGAAGATTTATCAAATAAATATATTGCCAGGCTGTATCCAGAATTTGTTCGAGGAAAGGGAGATGGAATAGTAAGTGTTGACAGCGCTAACTTAGAAGGGACTGATAAAACTTACTATTCTCAAAAGAGCTTTTATGAAATTTACAATGATTCAGATGTTTTGAATATAATAGTTAATTTTTTAGAAGAATCCGTCCCTTCATATTCAGTGGAGCCCTTTACAGATGATAATTTCGTCGAATACACATACGAAACAGTAGAAGGTACCCCAACTCCAGATCAAAGTGAAAATCCCCGCCCAACTATTATTTCTACTTTTAAACTCCCTTCAGCGTATAAAGAAAGTACAATTTTACTAAATCCAATAAAGCAAGGAGAAATAGACGAAGATACAATGAGCATTATCGAAGTAGGAGAAAATATTTACTTTAAAAGTCCTAATGCTATTTACAACAGCAAACTAGAAAAAATATTTTCAAATAAAATTATGGGTGGATTAGTATTCAACAACCAGTATTATATATCTACTGTTGATGGAGTATACATTTTGAATGAAAACGGCAAAATTGATAAAATTAATTCACAAATACCTTCTAAAGGTACCGAAATTTATTATTTACCAAATGTAGGGTTTTTAAGTGTGGAATATGAACCAAACAATTGTAATGTCTATCTCAACGATTCTCTGATAAATGAAGGCAGCAATTTTATATCATTAAAAGTAATAAATGGGGAAGTATATGTCATCTTTGAGGATAAAATATCAAAACTACAAAACATGGATATTGTGGAAATGATAAATAATTCTACAATTCAAGAAGTTTTGGGAACTCAGTTAGGAGAGATTACTGATTTTGCTTTATATAACAATAACTATTTTATTTTATTTTCAAACTATAAATTAGTTCTGTGGGATAGTTCAAAAAATGGGTTACAACTCATAGAAGACGGAAACATAGGAAAATTAAAATTACAAATATTTAATGATAAATTATTTGTATTTGGGAAAGATCATGTGAGTTACTTACTTTTAAAAGAAGCTACTTTCCCCGGTTTTTTTCAAAGATCAGATACTAATATAATTGATGTCCTCATCGATAAAAGGGGCAAAGGATGGATGGTTACCAAAAATAACCAAATTGAACTAATTAATTTTTCCTTGTGAGGTGTGTCAACATTAAGAAAGCAATCACTCTGTTGATAATTCTGCTCCACATAATGCTAATATTTGCTGATAATTACGAAGTTGCCTACGAATACTATATGAACGGCTTAAACTACTATAGAAATGCCCAATATGATTTAGCTCAAATTTTTTTTGAGCAAGCCTTGCAACTATCACCTAGATTAGAAAGTGAAATACCAGAAATAAAAATGTATCTAGGATTATCTGCATTTCACAACAAAGATTATGCCACAGCTAAAATATACTTGCAACCCCTAAAAGGTATCCCCATTGTGGATGAAGCTCTAAGTGTTATTGAATCTACATCTCAACAATCAGAGCTTTTAGACACATCAAACCTAAAAATTAATAATACTCAACCGTTGGAAGAAGAACAGCAAAACTTTAATCTTTTAACCTTTTTTACCATAATGCTAATAATATTTGCTATTTCCTTAGCTGCCTCATTTTTTACTGTTTTTTTGATTCGTCGACATGTTACTTTTGAGAAAAGAGAGAACGAGTTAAATAATATGGAAACTCTGACCAATATAAACAAAGTAGAAACTCAAGGAATCAAATACAAAACAATAGACCAATTTAATGAACCATACATAAAAAACGTTTGGCAAGTATCATCCCCTTTAAAAAAACTTATTGGGATAACTTCAAATGAAGACCCTTCACTAGAAGAAGCTATTGTATCCAAAGACCAAAAAGATGGCAAAGTAAGTGAGATAGAAGACCTTGAGAATAAACTTGATAAGGATATAAACGATATCTTGAAAGAATCAAGCCTGGAAGAGATTGAAGAAATTCTAAATGAGTTAGAAGGTAATGGTGACAAAAGTAGAGTTCAAGAACCAGCTAATCTTGAAGCGGAAAGTAATGGAAAGAACCAAGAAGAGTATTCTCATTTGGAAAATGTCATAAAACCTGATTCTGAGATAAAAAATAACTTTTCTTCGATAATGAAAAAAGAAGAAAAAGAATTATTATTTGAAGATGATTTAGATGTTGGCCTTTTTGATATAACTAAGGAATTAGAGACAAAAAAGATTTCTCAAAACAATTTACAAAAGTTCTTTCATAAATTATTTTATGACGTTAACAAGGATAAGATATAATTAAAATATTAAATATTGATTTTGTTTTAAATTATTGGTATAATATATTTGATTTAAAATAAAAATTTCAAATGCGGATGTGGCTCAGTTGGTAGAGCTCCAGCTTCCCAAGCTGGGAGTCGCGGGTTCGAGTCCCGTCATCCGCTCCAAAAACGAAAGGGGCTTAATGAAGCCCTTCTTTGTTTGTATGAGGTGTAAAAATGGCTTTGAAGATTGAAAGCGGCAAATTTAAGAATACCAATATAGAAACAGTTGATGATCGTAGGACGAGATATACTCCCGCTACTTTAAGAAGAGCTCTGATAAGCATTTTTGATTTTACAGGAGCTAATTTTTTAGAATTTTTTGCAGGTAGCGGCATAATGAGTTTTGAAGTTTTAAGTAATGGGGCAAAAAGTTCTACAATGGTTGATATTTCGACTAAGGCCGTGAGCTCGATTTTAAAAAACGCTGAATCTTTAGGGGTACTAAATAAAATAAAAGTTATAAAATCAGATTTTAGAAAATCTATTACAAAACTTTCAAATGAACAGTTTGATTACATATTTGCTGATCCACCTTTTAATAACAGTTATGTCCAAGAATTTTTGAAATTCATAGATTCAAATGTATTTTTAATTAGAAACGGCGGCTACATCATTATTGAAAAATATAAGAATGAAAAATCTGATTATATACCTAAAAATTTAATTAGAGAAGAAGTAAGAGATTACGGTGATATTGAAATTCTAATCTTTTTTAAACCTTAAAAAAAGGGCCTTAATAAGGCCCTAATTTGGAAATGAATTCTTCCGGGGACAGAACACTCCAGGAGGGAGGGTAACCTACAAAAGTGCTCTGTAGAGATATTATACATCATGAAATTTTTTTCTCAAAATCTAATTATAGGCAATTACTTTCAATTAGCAGCGATTAAAGTCGTTTAACCCCATTTAAGTCAATAAATCTCAAAAATAGAAAAAATTTCATTATTTGATATTATATTTTTATCAAATGGAACGTTGGAAAAAAGAGGTACGTAATCTAATGTATGCCCAAAAGTACTCCAATTTATACCCACAGCATCGTTTAACGCTTCATAAAAACTTTTGATTATTGGCGATTGATAAGTTACATTTTCTTCTGAATTCTTGGTATCGTAAAACTCTTTTTCTAAATCAAGCGTCAAACCCAATTTTTCTTGAAACTCTTCATAGTTCTTAGATTGGTTAAATGTACTTATCAGCTTTTCATAAGAAAACTCAGTGGGTTGAAGCTTATTCAGCGCCAAAAAACCATCGCCTAAACTCAAACCTCCTGTTGAATGATCCGCAGTTACTATGATTAAGGTTTCTTGAGGATATTGCTTATAAAAATCGATAGCAACTTTTACTGCATTGTCAAAATCTAATATCTCGTTTATCAATGAATAAGTATCATGTGCGTGTGCAGCGTGATCGATTCTTCCCCCCTCTATCAAAATGAAAAAAGGAGAACCTTTAAATTTACTCAACGCATAATTTAAAGTTTCTTCTAACGTAACTCTTTTCGGATCGTCTGTTAAAAAAGTAAAATTTCCATAATACAACATAACAATTTCATTACCAGGAAACGGAATTTTACTTAGTTCTTCTGTGTATAAATATCCATACTCTTTTGTGTTTCTATCCTTAAAATAAGCTTTTCCTCCCCCTATGAAAAGATCAAAATTGCTTTCTAAAAGATCTTGCATTATCTCTTGGTAATCTCTTCTATTTTCAACGAAACTATAAGCTCCCGCCGGGGTAGCATCGATGATGGTGTTAGTTGTTATGACACCAATTTTGTACCCTCGTTTTTTTAATTCATAAGTAATGGGCAGTATCTTTTCATCATCAGGATTAATGTTTATCCTGTCGTTGTAGGTTTTTTCTTTAGATAAAATTGCCGTTATGGCTGCTGCTGAATCCGTTACTCCGTTAATCGAAGAAGTTTCAACCATTCCATAGTAAGGTAGTTCAAGCATGTGCAGTTGATCTGTGTATAAATATTGTTTGTACATATTAGATAACTGCATATGTGGAATTCCCATTCCATCGGCTATAAACAAAAAAACATAGTCAAATGAAAAAGAAAAATATCCTAAAAGGGCAAGGAGAAAAACCAACAGAATTTTTTTCACTTCTAACACCTTCGTTGTTTAATTAATGTTTTCGACTAAATTTTCAAACCTTTTGTCATCTAATCTATCAAAATTATTTAAAATGTATCTTTCTATATCAAATATTTTTTCTTTGTCAAAATCCAATCTTTCCATGAAAGATATTACACTTTCCCCATAAGGTTCATCATAAAAACCTGATTTTTTGAGTTCTAACTCTTTCAGATACTCCTCTGGATAAACTTCTCTAAGAAACAATAATGAATTAGTTTCTGCTAATATTTCATGCCAAGTATCCGTTGAGGAAGCTTTCACCTTGTAACCAAAAAAATAATGAGATAACTCATGAACTAAATCCTTGACAGAATTAACAACGTAAACACTTGGTAAAACTTGAAAAGACCTACTTTGATCCATATAAAGAATATACATAGGTTCATCGATTTCTGAAATATTTTCCAAAAAATCTTTAGATTGAACAATCCTATCTTCCAACCATATTTTGTTATAGAAAAAATTATCATAGTTATAAAGAGTATTTTTACTTTTGAAATAAACCATGGCCGTTGAATCGTTACTTTGCCTTTGAATTAAAGTATCTCCATTTTGTCGTAGCAAAAAACTGTTTTGTACATTTAACAAGGCAAACTCTTCAAAAGGAATTGGTGCGTAAAAAAAGATACTTTTTTCTATAAAACTGTGTTCTATATCTTGATAGAAAATTACCTTTGTTAACCCCGTCGAAAATATTCTAATATTATTATCTTCTTCATCAACAAAAGTTACTGGATAAAAGAAAAAAAATAGAAATAAAACAAAAACAAAAATAACGAGTAAAGTCCTTTTTTTCTTATAGAAGTTCATCTTCATTCCTTCCTCAACAATTAGAAAAGTTACCCAATTTGAATGCTAATGATTATGTAAATTACATACAAAGTAAGCAGTATGAAGCCCAAACCTCTTCCAACTTTTCTATCTTTTTTGATCAGTGCACCAAACAACAAGACCAATGCCAGTAAAAGCCCATACGATACATCAAAAGTAACCGGTCTATCTGCCCTGGCACCATTTATTAGCGCTGATATACCAAGTATGGCAGCGATATTGAACGTATTGGAACCAACTATATTTCCCATCACTATATCATCCGAATGTTTGACTGCTGCGACAATAGCGGTAACTAATTCCGGAAGGGAAGTTCCTATAGCAACTATAGTTACCCCAATCAAAGATTCTGAGATCCCAATACTTTTAGCAAATATAACTGCATTACTTACCGTCAATTCTCCCCCTATTATCAACATAGCCAGCCCCAAGGCAGAAAAAGTGATTATTTTAGCCCAAGACTCTTCTTTTTCAACTTTTTTCATTTCTTCATTTTCAACAAGTTGTTTCCTGACTTGTTGATCATTTTTTGCCATATAATAAAGATAAGCCATAAAAATAAACAAAAAGGTTATCAAAATCATACCATCGTATCTAGTTAGAACACTATTCCCTTCCATTATCATTGCAAATATAACCACTGAAATAATAAGCAAAAAAGGCATTTCTATGTTTACTGTAGATTTTTGAATTTTTGTTGGCGAAATTAAAAAAGAGATCCCCAAAATTAAACCAATATTTGCAACATTTGAGCCAAGAACATTTCCTAAACCTACACTGGCTCCTTTTATAGACGAAGAAATCGTAACAACTAATTCCGGCGCACTGGTACCAAAGGCCACCACCGTCAAACCCGCAAATAGTTCGGAAACACCTAGTTTTCTTGTCAATCCAAGGGCACCTTCTATTAACCTATCTGCACCTCTTATTAAGAGAAAAATACCTAAAGCTATCAATAGAATATTTATCAATCAATATTCACTCCTTTTTTTCGACGATTACTCTTTTATTTCTGAGGTATACAAAAAGCAAAGAACCCAACACTATCAATATAATGCTTATAACTACAGCAACTCGTAGATCCCCAATATAGAGACTGTCCGTTCTTAACCTTTCAATAGGAATTCGCCCAATAGAATAAAGAATTAAATACAGAGCAGTCACTTCTCCATATGTTTTTCTCTTATTTCTAATAAAATAAAACAATATTAGAAATACCAACAAATTCCATGCAGATTCATACAAGAATGTTGGATGAAAATACTCATAGGCTTCATACCCTGGCATTCTATCCGGTAATGAAATGTACATCTTCCAGGGAAGATTTGTTGGTGAACCGTATGCCTCATGGTTGAAAAAATTACCCCATCTTCCAATAGCCTGAGCTAACGGTAAAACAAAGGTGAATAAATCTAATCCTTGAAGAAATGTAAAGGTACACTTTTTTTTCAAACGTGTATACAAAAAAACTACCAAAAAAGCAGCCAATATCGCTCCATGTATAGCCAATCCTCCATGCCAAATCTTAAAAATTTCTGAAGGATTTTGAGAGAAATATTCAAGATTAAAAAGAACATAATACAATCTTGCACCTATAATCCCAAATATAATTCCCAAAGAAACAGCGGTGAAAAGATCATCTTCATTTATTTTTTCTCTTTCAGCTTCTTTTTGAGCAATAAAAGTTGCCAACAGTATGGATGAAGCAATTAACAGTCCATACCATCTTATTTCTAATGGACCAACTGTGACTAAAACAGGGCTGAAATACCATTCCCCAGAAAAACTTTTTGGTAAGACAACTATACAAATAACTAAAAAAGAGGTTAGCGAAACCCACAAAGTGTTTAAAAAGACTTTATCCTTTTTCATACTCTCCTCCTAAAAGCCAAAAAATCCCTATAGAACGTTGACCAAATGTATTGAATCTCCATATCTTGTTTGCAATTCTTGTTTTAAATTAGGATATCTATCGAAACTTTGGATAGTTGCTAAAAATCGCTCTACCTTTTTTCTTGAATTCTCTATTATATTTATATCTTCGACTAAATCCAAAAATTTAAATTCTGGTATCCCGTGCTGTTCCACTCCAAAGAATTTTCCTGGTCCCCTCCATTTTAAGTCAATTTCTGCCACTTCAAAACCATCTAACGTCTTAGAAAAGGAGTTCATTTTACTTTTTATCTCATTGTTGGCATCATCATCTATTACTAAAAAACAATAAGACTGTTTATCACTTCTGCCCACTCTTCCTCTGAGCTGATGCAATTGAGATAATCCAAAACGATCGGGATGTTCGATGACCATTACCGTAGCATCAGGGATATCTATCCCCACTTCTACTACCGATGTCGAAACTAATATATCATACTCTTTTTGAACAAATTTGTCCATCACGTCATTTTTTTCTGAAGGTGAAAGCCTCCCATGCAAAAGCCCCACTTTATATTCTTCAAATACTTTACTTAGCTCTTCATACATACTGATAGCGTTTTTTAATTCTAAGGCTTCAGATTCTTCTATCAATGGATACACGAAAAAAACTTGATTCCCTTGATCCAATTCTTCTTTAACAAATTCATACAAACTTTTTCTGTTGGATTCAGCAATAAGTATTGTTTTAATAGGTCTTCTACCTTTAGGCATCTCATCAATTAAGCTAACGTCTAAGTCGCCGTAAAAAGTCATTGCCAAAGTCCTAGGAATGGGAGTAGCAGTCATTACCAAAATATCTGGATGATTCCCCTTTTTAATAAGTTCAAGTCTTTGATTCACTCCAAATCTATGTTGTTCATCAATCACCACCAACCCTAGTTTTTTAAATTCAACATCCTGTTGAATAATTGCGTGAGTACCAACTACAACATCAATTTCTCCTAATTTTAGCTTTTCTTTTATTAATATTTTGTCGCTTTCCTTAGTATCTCCTGTTAACAAAACTACTTTCAAACCTAACGGCTCTAAATCTTTTGAAAGCTTCTTAAACTGTTGCTTAGCTAAAACAGAGGTAGGGTTCATAACTGCTGCTTGATATCCAGCTTCACAAACATCTATAATCGCTAGTTCTGAAACAACGGTTTTACCAGAACCAACATCTCCCTGTAAAAGTCTATTCATAGGATATGGAGAAATTAAATCTTTTCTTATTTCTTCATAACTTCTTTTTTGGGCTTGTGTGAGTTCAAAATTTAAAGTATTGAGAAATTTTTTTGATAATTCTCCCTTTATCTCTTTCGTCTCACCTTTTTTCATTTCTTTCATCTTTAACTTTAGATAGATCATTGCTAATTCAAATAAAATTGCCTCTTCGTATTTTAAAGAGTACCAAGCCCTTTCTTTATGATAAATGCTTAAAGGGAAATGAATTCCCTTTATTCGCTTTTTCAAATCTAACAAATTGAACCCTTGAACAAATTCTTCAGGTAAAAATTCTTCTAAAAAATATGTCTGTTGGATGGCTTCTTTTGCTATTCTTCGCATAGTTGTTTGGAAGATACCAAAGGTTAATGGATAAACCGGCAGAATTTCACTTTTGAAATCCTCATCACTTTCAATCACTTGAAAATCTGGAGACTTCATCTGTTTCATACCGTATGAATATTCTATCTTTCCATAAAAAGCGGATTTCACACTTCTTTTTAAATAAGATTTAACGTAATCCTGGTTGAAAAAAGTAACGATTATGACTCCACTGTCATCTTCCACAGAAAAGTTGTAAATAGTTAAACCTTTATTTATTTTGATTTCTTCACTTTTTACTACATTTCCTATTATTACGACTTTTTCGTCCTCTTTGGCGTTGAATATTTTTACCACCTTTCTTCTGTCTTCGTAATCCCTAGGTGGATAGTAAAAGAAATCTTTTAACGAAAAAATACCTAATTTATTTAGAATTAAAGCCCTTTTTGTTCCTACTTTTTTTATATATTTTATATCGGTGAGTGGTGCCAATTTTTTTTCTGGTTTTTCCAAAACTTCATCAACTAAATACCGCTCTTTTAAAATCTTTAAGGAATCCTTTAAGCCTTCTAGACGCCTTTCTTTACGTTCTTCTGACAATGTTTTAAGAGGTTTTGTATAAGCCAAAATCTTCTTAACATCTTCTAAAAGGCCATTTTCTTTAATTACTTTGAAATTATTTTTTGCAATGCTATAAAAACTTGGGAAGATCTCTTCCCAAGTTATCATACCCTTTTCTTTCAGTTGAACTATATAATCAAAAGAATTTATAACTTCTTCAATCATTGCTCATGAAAACTCCTACTTTTTGAGAGAATATTTTTCAACATTACTCAATAACTTTCCTTATAATAATTTTATCATCTTTCTTATAAATTTTATATCCATTCAATTCAACTTCTTCAATGTGACCATCTTCTATAAAAGGCATAACTTTCATCAAAGAAGCATTTTCAACGTAGAAATCTTTCAAGCTACCTTCAAGTGTGTATCCATAAGAGTTTATTTTCAAATAAACAGAAAATACGATCAAAAACCAACTCAAAGATATCAGCAACAAAAATGTCATTACCTTGTTCACTACTTTACCAACCTTCTTGTAAAAAATTCGTAATCACTGAAGAAACTTTCGATTCTATCTTGATATCTAGTATAATTAGGAGATCCTTCTTCTTTTTGACCCTTGTAATAGTTGTAAACAGCCTCATAATTGCTAACAACATTTTCTGCTAGTTGATTTTTTAAATTTTCATCCCTCAAGGTTGAGTATAACTCAGATAACAATTTTAAGGAACTATCTGGTATCCCTCTAAATTTTTGTGCCATGTAATAGTCCGCTTCTCCCTCTTTCTGGGTTATAAAAATTATTTTGTTTATTAATTCATCTTGTGGATATATGTTTATCAGCCTTGCAGTTAACAGCAAATATTCATAATAAACGTCTTCCCATTCAGGGAACCTATTCCAACCACCAGGAAGGATGTAAATAGCTTGCTGCTCCCAATGATGAAAATTACTGTAAGCTTCATTTTGAAGTTCTTCTACTACTTCTAACTTATCCAGTGGTATATAATTTTTTAACTGTTCGTATAGAACTACGATGTTATAATATATTCTGCCTATCAATCTATAGGCATTTTTTTCATTGAATGATAAGTATGAATACTCCAATTGATTTATGCCATCGTATAGGGTTTGAATTTTTAATGTAATCTGTTTAGCATTGTTGCTTAGGTCGATAGAATAAATCGGTTCTACGGTGTCTCTCAAAATGTTATCAGGAAATGGCATTAAATCAAGTGAGCCATTAAACTCTTCGATAATAAAATCGTAACCATCGATTTCTTTTTCAAATATTTTAGGTAAATCTTCATAAGTAAGAGAATTTTGCCGAATACTGGACGTTAAAAGCTGGGACAGGTAAAATGCCGATTTACCAAAATTAGGGTCCCATTTTAATGATTTCTGAAAATATTCAAAAGCATTATTATAGCTTTGTTCAGCTCTACTTTCATATGATAACTGCATATTTTTATAATCTTCTATCTGCGTCTCTATCTGGTTTATACTCTGTGTTATCCTTTGAAAATTTGCACTTCCTGGAGTGTAATTTGCTAATTGTTTTTGAAGAGTGGATTTTTGAGATTCAAGTTGGCTTATAATATTTGGTATTTGACTTTCAGTAGCGTTAATAAGAGATACCATTGAATTGTATTCACGATTTCCTTTAACGAAGAGGGCCTCGGATGTAACCTCGTTTATTTTGTAATAAGACGCTACTACTCCAACCACAACTAAAGGAATAATCACAAACTGACTTTTTTTGATATTTAAGCTTTTCACATGTGGATGGAACTGTTCTGATACAGCACTTGAGAGGATAAATACACTTAATATAAGGTTGGGATGCATGTGAAATGCAAACTCTGTAAATGCGTGGATTACCATGATCGTGGCACTCCATCCAAATAAGGGAAATAAAAGGATTTTGTTGTCATCATCTTTTTCGAGCTTTAAAACTTTAAAGTATACCACCATTAAACTTACGAGCATTAACACTATTGAAGAAAAACCTAAAATACCTGTCTCTCCCAATACCTGTAGATAGTCGTTGTGAGCCCTTTTAAAATTATTCCATGCATATAAAAACCTTTCGGGGTTTTCTGCCTGTACCTCAGCTAAGTAATGAACCGCATACACTGGATATGTATTTATTCCACTTCCAATTATAAAATGGTTTTTATGGTTCTCATCTGCAAATTGTTTTACAGCGGAAAGCCATGACAAACTTCTTTCATCCCAAGAAGAAACAGAAGCCATTGCTGCGAAACGATCTGCCGCGATTACTTCTCCACCTCTGTTGAATGGCGTCTCAAAATTAAACATAAGGAATAAAAAGGCTAAAACAGATAAAACCAAAATCACCCATATTTTAAACTCATTACTTTTTACATAATTTTTCAAGGTGTCTTTTTTATTTGAAATGAGGTAAGATACTATAGCAAATCCTAAACCAACAAAAGTCGCAAGGTAAATTGAACGAGTTTGTGCCAACAAAACAACCCAATACATTATGAAAACATTCGCTAAAGCATATATTCTAATGTAGGTATTAGTATTTTTCCTTAAAGTAAAATATATAGAAATTGGTAACAGCTGAGCTAAATAGTCTGAAACAAAATTAGGGTTTCCGATAGTCGTTCTTAATACTATTCTTTGGGAAGGATCCCCATATTTACCAAAGAACAAATCAAAGCCTAAAAACTTGTTCAAAAGTCCATCTATGGCTATAACAGTCCCTGTAACCATAAAAATAAAAAGACCGTACTCAATAAATTTAAAATCCTTTCCAAAACGAGTAGTAATTACGTAAGAAAAAAACACAATAAGCACTATGTAGAAGGCTATTCCGACAGACTTGGGTAGGTAATATTTATTCTCCATATAAACTGATATCAAAGATAAAAAGGCAGAAATACTGAAAAAAGATAAAAAAATGTGTGGATAAGTGAACTTTATTGAAACAGGTTTAGAAAAATATTTGAACAAATAATAAATTAGAATAACGACCATGAACAAAGAAAAAACTAAATGTTTCTGAGTAGAATACTCATACACCAAATTGGGTACCATTAAAAAAGGTATTAAAGCAAATAAAACCAGAAAAATCAATATATCAGTGGGAATTTTTGCTTTCTCTTGCAAATAATTTACCTCCTCTGTTGTTCGCTGGTTTGTGCGAACCAATTAATCAAAATAGAATTAAAATTTATCTGAGGGCTTGGTTCTTAAAGGCATAAGCCTTTGTTTGCTGCCTTTTGCAAACCAAATAATTAAAATAAATTTAAAGTTCTTGGGGGGTCTTGGGGGGTATCCCCGTTTGGTGAACTCCCAAACCTAGATTTTAACTCTTGTTGTTTTTTGTTTTTGGTCTTTGGGGGTTTGGTTTTCAATGGCCCAAGTCTTTGAAAATGTCCTCCCAACTCTTAAAATAGATTTAAAGGTTCTAGGGGGGTCTTGGGGGGTATCCCCCCAATGTTTTATTTTAGGCTAAAAAAATCAATAACTGCATTTTTAATAATTTCAGCAAAAACATCCACATATTTTCCACTCGTAAACTCATCTACTACTTTAGGGTTACTGATAAATTCCATTTCAAATAAAACAGCGGGGCTTCTAGTATAAGCCAAAACAGCAAACTCCGCAGTATAAACTCCCCTAAGTTTAACTCCATTTACATTCAAATAATTTCCCAATATATTAGCAAACTTCTCGCTTTCATCTAGACTGTTTTCTTTATCCGTTACCCATGTTTCTATGAGAGTCTTATCAGTATTAAAATCCAAATTTTCCCGATAGGCTATTCTTCTCGCATATGCGCTTTCTGAAAAATCAAAATAGTAAACCTCCGATCCATAAACTGTTGTATCTTGAGGATAATCATTCAAGTGTAAACTAACGAATAAATCTGCACCTTTTTCATTAGAAAAAACTGCTCTATCGTGTAAATCAACGTATACATCATTTGTCCTAGTCAAATAAACGTTAACACTGTACGGTTTCAAAAGTTCCTGAGCTCTTTTTGCTACTTTTAAAGTAATATCTTTTTCAAAAGTTTGGTTAGGACCAACAGCTCCCGGATCTATTCCCCCATGACCTGGATCCAAGACTAAAACAGGCAAGGTAATTGTATCTTTAAAAGAAAGGTCTAATATGATTCTATTTTCTTCAATTAATTCTTCTAAATCAGCGGAGTTGTTCAGTTTTACTTGTATCCAAACTTCTGTTGGTGAATAGTGATATGCCTTTATGTAATTGATCTTATTGTTGTATTCTTCATAGTAATAAGAATCAGGGATTTCGGCTCCTTTTATCTTTATTAAATATCCGGATTTATTAACTAAAGGGTATATTCCAACATCTTCAGGACTTGAAGAAAGTTCTATTATTATTCTGGCATCAGTTTTCTGTATGATTGTTTTTATTGAACTTACTTGAGTTAGCGGCAAGTTCAAGTAAACAG
Source organism: Petrotoga sp. 9T1HF07.CasAA.8.2 (assembly GCF_002895585.1). Taxonomy (NCBI): domain Bacteria; kingdom Thermotogati; phylum Thermotogota; class Thermotogae; order Petrotogales; family Petrotogaceae; genus Petrotoga; species Petrotoga sp. 9T1HF07.CasAA.8.2. The sequence continues at coordinate 100,226 of NZ_AZRI01000025.1, forward strand.
CAGAATCATTAGAAATTAGTTCTAAGTTGATCAACTTCGCTATCAATTCTGTAGTTATATAAATTTCTCCATCAACCACTTTTAGATCATTTGGATCGAAACGAATAGATTCGGTGCTGTTAATAATTGCTAAACTATTCTGAGGAAAAATGAAAACGTTCCATTTACTATCTTTTACATAAATCAAGGTATCATTATATACATCTAAAGTTCTTCCACTCTTTTCAGAAATGACTTTTAAATTAACATATAGATTTTCTCCATCTTCAAAATAGTAAGCCGGATCTACCTCTCTCCATTGAAAATAAAGCGTTTTTGCAAAGGTAGTAAAAGAGAGAAATAAAAAGCCAAAAATTATTAACCGCTGAATTACCCTTTTACTCATCTTTTTATCCCCCTTGATTGATCAATTAAGATTTCTAATATCTTTTCTGCAATATCGTAATTGGGAAGAACAAAATCCGCATAACCTTCTTGTGCGACGATTTTCGGCATTCCATAAACTACGGAAGTTTCTTTAGACTCCGCTATAACCTTCCCACCGTAATGTTTAACTTTAAATGCCCCTTTTGCACCGTCTCTTCCCATTCCTGTCAAAATAACTGCGACTGAATTTTCTTTAAAAATCTCAGCAGCTAAATCAAAAGTAAAATCAGCGGAAGGCCTTACGTTATTAATTTTATCGCTTTGATCTAAAAACAACTTAATTTTATGATCCTCCTGCTTTAAACCTAAATGAAAATCCCCTGGAGCAATGTATACAACATTCTTTTGTAAAAATTCACCATCTTCGGCTTCTTTCACCTTTAAATTTGAAATTTTATCTAATCTATAAGCTAAAGAAGCTGTGAAACCTGCGGGCATATGTTGAACAATAATTATAGGAACATTTAAATTTTCAGGTAGTTGCGGAATTATAACATCTAAAGAACGAGGACCTCCTGTTGAACTTGCTATCAATAAAACTTTTTCTCCCAAAATATTTACTCTATTACTTTTCTTTACTTTTTTGGTTTCGACAAAATGAATACTTTTCAATTTTTCTATTGAGACATTCATACTTTCTCTTATCTTTCTCAATAATTCATCCTGAACGTCTCTTATAGTCCAAGAAGTACTCCCAGCCGGTTTTTGAATGAAATCAAAAGCTCCCTTTTCTAAACATTCTATCGTAATAGAGGCCTCTTTTGAAGTTAAACTGCTCACCATAATAACCCTTGTTGGAGATTTTAACATTATCTCACTTAAAGCATCGAGTCCATTCTTTTTAGGCATTTCAACATCTAAAGTAATCACGTCTGGTGTTAAGGATAAAGCTTTTTCTACAGCTTCAACTCCATCTTTAGCCAATCCAACTACCTTCATGTCAGGTTCTTTATCTATAATGTCTTTTAGAACCATTCGCATGAAAGCAGAGTCATCAACTATTAAGACCCTTATCTGATCCAAGTATCTTCCTCCTCATTATTTTTCTCTTTTTTTATATATAAAGCCACATAAATTCAAAAAAAGCAAAAAAACTATTGCTAAAATTATACCATATTTAGGGTTCAGATTGAAAAAAGCATGACCGAAGATAATTATTCCAATTGCAACTGCGAAGATGGAAGTTATAAAAACCGATGCAGCAGAAACATCTTTGATTATCTTTACCGAAGAGCTATAAAAAGGATGAAGAAAATCCAACAGTTGTTCTGTTACAGTATTCACTGTTTCCATGATCAGCACCAGCATGACTGTGAATATTAAAAGTATAAACTCTACTTGAGTTAAGTTGGCAAAAATAGCAACAATTAATACTATCAGTCCTATTAAACTTTGTATTCTAAAGTTTCTTTGAGATTTATAAATTTCGATGAGCCCTTGCAATGCGTAAGAAAAACTTTTTTTTAGACTTCTATTTTGATTATTTTTATTCATAACCTTTCCCTAATTTTTTATACATTTTAGTTGATTCTAACGGATACCTTTTTTTGCACAAATCATAGCCAATTTTGATGGCTTTTTCATCAATCTCTATATAATTTTTCGATACGTTCAATTTGACTTCTTCTATAAGACTTTCCAAACTTATTATCTGAGTTACTGAGCAAAGAACCCCTAATCCTACCATATTTGCGACATTTTTGTTTGAGAATTCTTCTATTGCTATTTGTGAAGCTGGAACCTTGATTATTTTCTTGGTGATTCTTTCTACATACTGAGGTATACTTTCAACGAATTTTTCATCGTAGAATAAAATGCCATTTCTTTTAAGATTTCCAATATGATTTAAACCAACATTATGCATCAAATACAATATATCAAAATTTTTAGCTTCAGGATAATCTATAGGTTCTTGATCAAAAAGCACATCACAATAAGAAAGTCCTCCTCTTACCTGTGCACCATAATGCTGGGATTGAACAACCCAAAATCCTTCTTTCACCAGTGCTTTTGCAAATATTATTCCCATTAAGATGTTACCTTGACCGGCTTCTCCACTGAATCTGACCGAATTAGGTGTACTAATTAAACTACTCACTTCGGCGATACCTCCTGTGAAACCAATTTTTTCCTTAATTTTTCATACCTATCAACGTACCCTTCTTTTTCAACATTCAGAAATTCACCTATTATAATCTTATCTTTCAAGTCATTTTCATCCATATTTTTGGCTTTGCTTAGCATTACGGAGTTATCTTTAAAATATTGCAACATTTGGGTAGGTTCCGTCATTTTGTTGTATCTCCCATAATAAGTATGACAATTTGTAACTATTTCAACAACCGACATACCTTTATGCTTTAAGGCGTTTTCTATGTATTTAACGGATAACATGTAATGGAAAACGGTTGATCTAGCGACGTAAGTGGCACCAGAAGTTATAGCAAGATTAACTGCATCAAACTCGTTTTCTAAATTCCCATAAGGGGAAGTTGAAGCGTAGGTTCCGGCAGGTGTTTCAGGTGAATATTGCCCACCTGTCATTCCATAAATAGAATTGTTGAATATAATAACTGTTAGATCCATGTTTCTACGGCAAGCGTGAATAAAATGATTTCCACCTATTGCCAGTATATCTCCATCTCCACCCATTACTACCACATTAAACTCTGGCTTTGCTAATTTAACCCCAGTGGCAAAGGCAATAGCCCTTCCATGAAGCGTGTGCATAGTGTTAAAATCTAAGTACCCGGTGACTCTTGAAGAACATCCTATACCCGATACAACTGCCACCTTATTTTTATCTAAACCTAAATTATCGACCGCTTCCACAAAATTTTTCATTATTATTCCATTACCACATCCTGGGCACCAGACGTGAGTCATTCTGTCTTTTCTTAAATATTTAAAGTATCTCTCTACAGGCATTTTATCCCACCTTTCCATTTTGATATTTATTTTGATCATTCGACAATTTTTGATTGTATGTTACACGTATCAAAAAACAATTGTGTTAGACTATCCGGATAGCCTTCTCTATAATAAACCTTTTTTATTCCAGCGTTTATTATCAACCTGGCACATACGGAACAAGGTTGATGTGTGATATAAATTGATGCGTTATCAGTACTAATCCCAAATTTAGCAGCTTGCATCAAGGCATTTTGTTCTGCATGAAGGCCATAACAAATCTCTTGGTTTTCTCCACTTTTTATACCCAAATCGTCCCTTATGCAGCCTATATCATCGCAATGGGGAAAACCAGATGGCGGTTGATTGTAACCAGTCGCTAAGATCCTTTTTTCTTTAACTATTACGGCTCCAACCTTTCTATGCAAACAGGTGGACCTTTTACTTACCAAATCCGCTACTTCCATAAAATATCTGTCCCAATCTTTCCTTTCTTTGAATAAGTTGGGATCATTAAAATTTTTATTCTTCAAATAATTTTCAACTTCGTCCTTTTTACCCAAAAATAAGCCTCCCTTAAGTTGGAGATACCTCTAACAAATTCTCAAAAACATACCTTGAAAAATTCAAGCCTTTTGTAGTTAATTTAATAGAATCATCAATAGATATATACTCTTCCAAATTCTTTTTTAACTGATTTAAGACATTGTCAACCAAATTTTTGGGGAACCTTTGTACCAAAGAATCATAGGTTATTCCCCTTGTTAGTCTCAAAGACAAAAAAAGGGTTTCTATCAATTCGGTAAACTCATCGTTCACATTTTTTGTGTCGTATGGAAGTTCCTCATTATTTAATTTTGTAATATATGCTTTAACATCTGAAGTATTGACATATCTTTCGTTGTTGATATGCCCTCCTGCGGAAACCCCAAATCCTACATAATCTAGGTTATACCAATAAAATTTATTGTGCATACATTCTTTGTTGGGTAGAGACCAACTTGAAATTTCATATCTGTTATATTCTAATTTTTCCAATTGATCATAGATATAATCAAGAAGTTCATATACAAAGTCTTCATCCGGAAGTTTCATTTCCTTGGTTTCAAGAAAATGTTTTAAAGGAGTATCGTGTGAAGAATCCAATAAATAATAAGAAATATGAGAGGGTTTCATCTTTTCTATAAACTCTAAATTACTATTAACCGTTTCAAAATTTTCATAAGGTAATCCAAGAATAAAATCCACATTTATATTATCATAAAAAGATGCCAAAAGTTTATAAGATTCTAAGCCTTTATTAAAATCATGGGCTCTTCCCACGGTTTTTAATATCTTATCAGAAGTACTCTGGAACCCCATAGATATTCTGTTAATCCCTATTTCTTTGTAAAACTGCACTTTTTTCTCATCAACACTTTCTGGATTTACCTCTATCGTGAATTCCTTTAAATCAGATAAATCCATATTTTCTTGTAATGAACGAAAGGTTTGCAAAATAAACTCTTCCTCAGTAAAAGATGGGGTTCCACCTCCAAAATAAATCGTTCTAACCTTCCTATCTTTTAATTTTTTACCTTTCAAAGCGATTTCTTTGTATAATGCGTTAAAATATTCTTCTTTTAAGGATAAATCGGTTGTAGATACATAGTCACAATAAAGGCATCTCCTCACACAAAAAGGTATGTGTAAATATAATGCAATATAATTAGAATTCAAAAAACAAACCTCCTCCTTTTTCGTTGAACGAAAAAAGTAGAGGCAACTTAAGATTTTCATTATAAATATAAAATTCGTAAAAAAAATCTTGACCAAAAGCTATTCTTGTACCAAGATGCAACTGCTGATCGAATATATTCATTGGAACTGAAAATCCAATATTTGGGTACCATTTTTGTTGTATTAACGCTGCTCCTACGTCGATTGTATCTACATAGTAGCTGTCTAGGTTAACGAGAGGAACATTTAAATAGAAACCATTTGAATAACCTAAACTAATTGGTATTTCTATAGGCCTATATATTCGAGCTTTTACTTCAAATAGATTTATATTTTTATTGTTAAAAAGAAATAAATTTCCTATAGCATATGAAGGGGCATTGAACTTAGCTTGAGTGAAGTTATATATATCGTGGTCGACATTTTTAACCTCAACTCTTTGAAAATTTTTTACTGTCAAAACTCCTAAAAAATTATTTTCAAGTTTGTACTCATATCCTACACCAAATTCACTGTTGTATACTGGTACATTCACAAACACATTAAAAAAAGACTCTCCAGTTTTCAGTTTTATCGTCCTGTTGAAGAGTTTATTTTCTATATATAAAGAGTGGTAATCGGAATAACCGATCTCTAATCCAAAATCTTCAAAAGACGATGTAGACAGTGTAAAGGTCGCACCTTTATTTTCTATCTCTGGACCGAAGGGAGTGTACCCTACATAAGATAAAAGTATTGTTGAAATAAACATAAAAAATCCGATAAAATACAATTTTCTCAAGGATCATCACCTCGTGATGATTTTCAATTATCTTCAAGTAATTCATTGAGTATTTCGTTCGTTTTTTGAGGGTTAGCTTTGCCCTTTGTTTGCTTCATAACTTCGCCAACAAAAAATCCCAAAAGTTTCTTTTTACCATTCTTATACTTTTCAACACTATCGGGATTTTCTTTTAAAACATTTTCAATTATTTTTCTTAACTCATCTTCATTTTCTATTTGTTTTAAGCCTTTCTTTTCAACGATCAGTTTGGGGCTATCACCTGTTCTATACATCTGGGGAAAAATATCTTTAGCGATCTTTGTTGAAATTGTATTTGTATCTAAAAGCATTTTTAATTCCGCAAAATGCTCGGGTTTAATTTTTACATTTTCGATACTATCCTCATTTTCTTTCATCTCTCTTAATAACTCAGTTAAGATAAAATTACTAACAAATTTGGCATCCTTAGTCAATTCTACGCATCTTTCATAATAATCAGCTAACTCTTTGTCTGAAGAGAGAATTTGTGCGTCATATTCAGGTATGTTGTACTGTGCAACAAACCTTTTAGTCTTCTCTTCTGGCATTTCAGGAATGAGTTTTTTTACTGTTTCAATAAGTTCATCGTTCAAAATTAGGATGGGGAGATCTGGTTCAGGAAAATATCTGTAGTCCATCTCTTCTTCTTTTGTTCTCATCGAAAATGTCTCTTTTTTGTTGGCATCCCACCCTCTCGTTTCTTGTATTAACTCTCGACCTTCTTCTAAATTATTAATAATCCTATCTCTTTCATATTCTAACGCTTTTTCTACAAATTTGAATGAGTTTATATTCTTAATCTCTACCCTTTTACTTATTTCTTCGTTTTTTTGGTTGAGAATAGAAATATTTGCATCACATCTCAAAGCTCCTTTTTCCATATCACCCGTTGAAATATCAGCGTATCTAAGCAAATTTCTTAATTTCTCCATAAATATCCTTGCCTGTTTAGGAGTCTCTATATCCGGCTCGGTTACAATTTCTAAAAGAGGTATGCCTGCCCTATTAAAATCGATTAAACTTTCTTGAGCATAGGAAATCTGATCCCCTTCATGAAGCATCTTAGCCGTATCTTCTTCCATATGCATCCTTCTTATTCTTATCTTTTTGCCTTCAACGTCTATGTATCCTCCACTTACTATGGGATGAAAATACTGCGTAATTTGATAACCCTTTGGCAAATCGGGGTAAAAATAATTCTTTCTATCGAACCTAGAAAACTTATTTATACGTCCATTTAATATTAATCCAGCTTTTATCGCAAGTTTAAGCGCTTCCTCGTTTAATACCGGCAACGTTCCAGGTTGGCCTGTACATACTGGACAAATATTAATATTCGGCTCAGCTTCATAATGCTCTGTACTACATGAACAAAAGGCTTTGGATTTTGTTAGTAATTGGACGTGTATTTCTAATCCTATAATGGTTTTATACATAATTTTTCAACTCCCTGGAGGTCTCTTTAAAGAAATTGTCTGCTATAGTTAATAATTCCTCATCCTTCATATATCGACCAATGAATTGTATACCAAAAGGTAACCCTTGGACATCACCAAAAGGAATACTTATGGCAGGTGATCCATTTAAATTCGCAGGGATTGTAAAAATATCCATTAAATAATAATCTAAAGGTTTTAACTTTTCCCCTATCTTTGGTGGGAGAACAGGAGATGTGGGGGTCATTATCAAATTATAATCGTTTAAAACTTCCTTTATTTTGTCACTCAACAATTTTCTTACTTTTGAGGCTTTTGAGTAATATTGATCGTAATAAAGAGAAGATAGATTAAAAGTTCCCATCATTATTCTTCTTTTTACTTCCATACCAAAACCAACTTCTCTAGTAGATTTATACATTCTATTCAAACCTAAGGCATCGTTCCTCAACCCATATTTGACACCATCGTATCTTGAAAGATTGGATGAAGCTTCAGCAGGGGCTATTATATAATAAATTGCTACTGAATATTCAAGTTCCGGTATGTCTTTTACGTCAACTATTGCTCCTTTGCTTCTCAAAAAGTTAATAGCCCTTTCAAATTGTTTTATTACATTATTATCTGCATTTTCATGGTAAACAACCTTTGGAATGCAAATTTTGGTTTTGGATAAATCTATATCTACATCTTTTACCAGATCTTTATCGTGCTCCAACGTGGTTGAATCCTTGGGATCTTTTCCTTTCATAATTTCTGTAACAGTTCTAACGTCCTTAACATTATTTGCAAAAACACCTATTTGATCCAATGAAGATGAAAAAGCGGTTAAACCGTATCGTGATATCATACCGTATGACGGCTTAAATCCAACAACACCACAAAAAGCGGCAGGTTGTCTTACTGAGCCTCCGGTATCGGATCCTAGAGAAAATGGAACGTACCCTGCTGCTACAGCTGCAGCTGAACCTCCACTACTACCCCCCGGGACTCGTGCCAAATCCTTAGGATTTCTTACAGCTCCAAAGGCTGAATGTTCGTTGGTATTACCCATGGCAAACTCGTCCATATTAGTTTTCCCTACCACTGTAAAACCTGCTTTTAAAAGCCTTTCAACGGCAGTTGCGGTATAAGGAGAATTATAATTTTCAAGGATTTTAGAACCGTTTGTTGTTTTAGTTCCTTCAACTAAAATGTTATCCTTGACCAAAAAAGGTAGGCCAAAATAGTCGCCATCTTTATTCCCTTCTACCTTTTCTATTCTCAAAACTGAATTTATTTCTTTATCCTTTTCATAAATCTTTTTGATACTTTCTTCTATGACATTTTTACCAACCAAATCATCTATGGTCAAATACATCACCTCAAAAAAGAGTTTTAATTAAAATATGTAGTATCTAAAATCGAATATCAAAAGTAAAACAAAACTTGCAATAATTAATCCGTAAGACAAGTAAGAAAGCGTTCTCCACCCTTGGTAACTCCTCTTTGTGTACCTTATAGGTGTTAACCAACCAAAGGTAAAACCTATTCCTAATCCTCCTAAATGTGCAAAATTGTTTATATTAGCACCTGGTAAGAATCCCCAGATCACGTTTATTAAGATAATTGGGAGTAAAGCGGTCCCTGTTACAGGTCTCAATATAGTTGGGGTATCGTGCCTAAATCCCGCCCCAAAAAGTAGTCCTATCAATCCGAATATCGCACCTGATGCTCCTACAGAGATTGCACTAGGTAAAAATAAGTGGGTTAAAAGATTACCAAAAATACCTGATAACATGTATATTGAGATAAATCTTTCTTTTCCATAAGCCCTTTCAACTATGTTACCCACGTAAAATAAAGCGATCATATTGAAAAATATGTGAAATAACCCACCATGAACAAACATTGATGTAATCAATCTGAACCATTCTCCGGCTGTGATTAAATTACCCAATTGTGCACCAAAAAGTATGTATATACGTGGGTTAGAAAAAGCGCTAAAACCACCAAATAAAAACATCATTATAAATATCAAAACATTCAACATTATTAAGTAACTCGTGACATTTCTTTGCATCTCTTTCTCCTTTCTTTGTCTATGTGTATGGTATGCCTAGGATTCTCGAAGTTTGATCCCTTTATTGTTCAAACTTTCTAAAATAGATCTTTCGACTTGATTGACTTCTTCTTCTGTCAAAGTTTTATTTTCTGATCTATAAACTATTGAAACGGTAATACTTGTTTTATCTTCTTCTATATTTTTTCCTCTGTAAACATCAAAAATTTTAAAATCTTCTACGATATCTGCCACACTTATTATTATTTCTTGAATCTCTTTAAATTCGATGTTTATAGGAACAATCATAGAATACTCTCTTTTGATAGCAGGAAAATCTACTTTTCTGAATTCCCTTTTTATTTCTTTCTTACCTTCAAATATTTTATCCAAATTTATCTCACAGATATATATAGGGTCTTTTATTTCGTAATAATTATCGGCTATCACCGGATCAAGTAGACCTAAAAAACCAATTTCTTCGTTGTTGATAAATAGACGAGCACTTTGAGCTTTCAAAAAACCAGGTTGATCACTTCTTACGTATTCTACTTTCACATGAAATTCATTTAATAAGTTTTCTAAAGCACCTTTTACAGAATAAAATGTAACCTCTCTCTTATCCGTGAAATCATCATTATTTTCTCTCCCTGTTGACACAAAGGCGAGATTAGTAAACTCCTTTGCACCTGTTTCACTGTCTTTATCTGCTTGGAAAACTTTATCAATTTCGAACATTTTTATATCTTTTGTTTGGTTTCTATAATTAAAAGAAACTGAATCTAACAAACCATATATCAATTTGGATGACATGTATTCTAATTCTGAGGAGATAGGATTAATCAATCTTAACTCCAATTCGTTTTCCATCCACATTCTGTTGCCATTGTTCAACGGAAAGGTCTTTGCCTCATGATAACCGTTAGCCAACATAATATTCGCTACTTTCTCTTTAAAAGAAACAAAATCTCTCTTACTTCCTATCAATCCATTTAGATTTGGGAAAGCAGGCTGAATTTTTGAGTAACCGTAAACTCTACCAACCTCTTCAACGAGATCAATATCTTGGGTAATATCTGGCCTTTTTGTGGGAATAGAAACGTTCCATTCTTCATCTATTATATCCCAAGGTAAATCAATCATCTTGACTACATCTTCCATTGCCTTCTGCTGCGAACTTTTTTCCACTATTGTGAAAGAGAAATCTAATTTTTTTAATATTTGTTCAATTTCTTTTTCTGCTAAGTCTTTCCCCAACCTATCGTTTATAAAACTTTTTTTAATCAATATTTCTTTATTTTCTATAGGCTTAGGATATATATCCGTTGTAGCTCCTTCTACCTTTCCTCCTGCCAATTCGTTAATCAATTTAATCAATCTCCCCATAACCATCTCACTATCGTTTGGATCAACTCCTCTTTCAAAACGATACGAAGAATCAGAGGTTATCTTATGGTAAGTAGAGGACTTTCTTATATTGACAGGATCGAAATGGGCAACTTCTAATAAGATATCTTTCGTATTTTCATTGATGCCGCTTAATTCTCCCCCCATTATGCCACCAAGTGCAATTATGTTGTCACCATCGGTTATAAGTGTTTCTTCCCCTTCCATGGTGTACTCTTTACCATCCAAAAGCAGGATTTTTTCGCCTTTTTTAGCTTTTCTAACTACTATTTGGTCACCTATAAGATCTAAATCGAATGCATGGATGGGGTGACCTGTCTCTAACATTACATAGTTTGTTATGTCTACAATATTATTTATACTTCTTATTCCTGACCTTCCTAACCTTTTAACCAGCCACATTGGGGATGGACCAACTTTTATATCTTTTACAACTGTTGCCATATATCGATTACATTTTTCATATTCTATTCTTACCGGAAACCCCTCACCCTTACTAATTTTTATATAGTCAGGTAAATTAAATCCCACACCACAATCTATTGTTTCTAACTCTTTGGCAACACCTAAGTAAGACAGTAAATCAGGCCTATTGGGAAGTATATCTAATTCCAAAATTTGGTCATAAAGATCAAAAAATTTTACAAAATCCGTTCCATTCGGAACGTCATCCACTATTCTGTAAATTTTATCCGCATCCCCAGATATACCTAATTCCTTCAAAGAACACATCATTCCCTCAGAGATAACTCCCTTGAATTCTCGTTCTTCTATTTTTATATTGTTTGCTAAAGTTGCCCCAGGAAGTGCAACTGGAACTTTTTCTCTAATCTTAACTGTAAGATCCCCGGTGACTATATTTTTGATATCTTTCCCTACGTCTATCTTACAAACTACTAAATTATCAGCATTTTCAAGTGGGGTTATTTCCATAATCTCTCCAACTGTTATATTATTAAGATTATTCCCCGCTTTTTCAAAACCTTCTACATCTACCGAGTGGAGTTTTATTTCTTTTACTAATTCTTCGATATTTTTTGTGACTTTTATATAATCTTCAAGCCAATTTAAAGATACTTTCATCGTTACCTCCCTCTAAAATTTTGCTTGCCAATGACGGATAATTGATTATGAATTTTCTATAAACCTAATGTCGTTTTTGTATAATTCTCTCATATCTGGAATGTTATATTTCAACATCGCTACTCTTTCAATCCCCATTCCAAAAGCAAAGCCTTGCCATACTTTTGGATCGTAATTAACGCTTTGAAAAACGTTTGGATGAACTAAACCGGCTCCCAATATTTCTATCCATCCGGTATTTTTACAAACATTACACCCTTTCCCTCCACAAAAGATACAACTGATATCTACCTCAAAACTTGGTTCGGTAAAAGGGAAATAGCTCGGACGCAACAATACAGAAACTTTATTTCCAAAAAATTTTTGGGCAAAAATTTCAAGATACATTTTTAAATGAGAAACGGAAACATTTCTATCAACATACAACCCTTCTACCTGATGAAAAACGGGGGAATGCGTGGCGTCTAATTCATCTTTTCTGTAAACCCTTCCAGGGGATATTATTGCCAAAGGCGGCTTGCTTTTCAACATAGTTCTCACTTGAACGGGAGAAGTATGTGTTCTTAATAACTTTTCTTTGTCCAAAGATAAATAAAAAGTATCCTGCATTTCTCTGGCAGGATGCCATTCAGGGGTATTAAGCGCATCAAAATTGTACCAAGAATTTTCTATCTCTGGACCTTCAGCTACTGAAAAACCCATTCCGATGAATATTTCTTCAATTTCTTTCCTTGTTTTTGTGATCAAATTCTCTTTTCCTATCTTTCTACGAGCCCCAGGAATCGTAATATCAACCCAGTTTTTTTTCTCCTTTTCTTCTCTTTCTTTTTCTTTCAACTCACTTAACTTCTCATCAAAAAGGGTTTCTAATTCTTCTTTTAGTTCATTTACACTTTTACCATACTCTTTTTTTAATTCTACATCATCGATATCTTTAAGACTGTTCATTAGAGATTTGATTAAACCTTTCTTACCTAAATATTTAGATTTTAGATTTTGAAATTCCTGCATATCTGTTATTTCTTGTATTTCTCTTTTTAAAGTACCTATGATTTCATCTCTGTCTATTGTTAAAGCCATCAAAATCCTCCTAAATTTTAAAAATTTTAGCTTTGAAAAGTGGTTTTTTCTGAATTATCATTTGAAATAATCTTTTGATCCAGATATGATAGGTTCTCCCAACATATTAACTACCCTGTCTGTGGTAGCTTGCAATAGTTCAAAAGAATCACTTATCACTAATATACTGCAATCCTTTTTATAATAAGAAATGATCGTTGAAATGTCAGAAAGCTCGTCGTAATTAATATCACACTTTTTTGCTCCTATAAATATCAAATGACGCCTTTTAGGTTTGTTTTTAAGTATATTGTATATACTATCTTTCCAAATTTGAGGGACCACTATATGAGTAAAAGATCTTCCCACCCAATTCATACCGTTTGCAAGAAATCCATTTATTTTAACTTCTTTTGCGTACTTTTCAGGTTCTGAAATTAATTTAAAGAAATATGAGGTCATTAATTCAATCTCACTGGTATATAAACCTAACGAATTACCTTTTTCCAACTTAATTTCTGGAAAGGTGATAGAAGGTTGTACAATATCCAAAATAATGCTATTTGAAATTTCTTCTTCAATCACCCTGCACACCTCTTTTTATCATTTTTTGAATCTCTCAAAGCACTTATCTATTAAAGCTATTTTAAGACACAATTATCTAATTTATAAAGAACTACTTTTAATTGTAATCAGGTACAAAGGCATAACAATTTTTTCAGTGAATTGATTAATACCAATAGTTATCCCTCCAAAAGAAAATTATACCATAACAATAGAAAAAACTGACATCTTTATTGACAATTTGAAAAAAAGAGTTATAATTACAATATCGATTTCCGATATCGACATTAGATATAAGGAGGGAATAATTTTGATCGAATTTAAAAATGTTTCAAAAAAATTCCAAGATAAGTACGTTCTAAGAAATTTTAATCTCAAGGTTCAAGAAGGGAGTAAAACTCTTATCTTTGGAAAATCCGGAATCGGAAAAACCACTATTTTTAGACTACTTTTAGGATTCATTAAACCAGATGAAGGACAATTACTATACAAAAATGAAGAGTTGAATGGTAAAAATGTATGGGATTTAAGAAGAGATGCTGTGTACATCGGGCAGGAATTAGATGTTTCTGATGGAACCGTAAGAGAAATAATTCGTACTATATTGAATTATAAAATAAATCTCAAAGTACCTTTTGAAGAATCAAATTTAATAAAATTATTTGATTTTTTTGAACTACCAACAAATATTTTAGATAAAGACTTCCAATCTCTTTCAGGTGGAGAAAAACAGAGAGTTTTGATATCTATTTTTACACTTTTAAACAAAAAATTATACTTACTAGATGAGATTACCTCTTCTTTAGATAGAGAAATGAAAAATAAAGTCATAGAATATTTATTATCGAAAAAAGAGTGGACTTTGATCGCAATATCTCATGATCAGGAATGGTTAAATAAAGAAGGTTTGAATATAATAGAAATGGGAGGGAATAATAATGGAACCTACAACTGATATTTCTTTATTTTCACTTGCAATGGCGTATTTGTTAATATTTTTCCCCATTATCTTGAGTTATATTTTTAATTTAAAAATTACCCGAGATACTCTAATTTCAACGATCAGAATGAGCATCCAGCTTTTCATCATGTCTTTAATTTTAGTTTATCTTTTCCAATTTGATTATACATGGTTGAATATAGGCTGGTTATTTTTTATGATCTCTTTTGCTGTATTTCGAGTGATTGGTAGCAGCGGTTTAAATTTCAAAAGGTTCATTTGGCCAGTATTTTTTGCCCTTGCAATTTCTAATTTTATTGTACTTTTTTACTTTGATTTTATAATTTTAAGATTGGATGATATTTTCACTGCAAGATATTTCGTTGTCCTAGGTGGAATGCTCTTGGGAAACGCTTTAACAGGAGATATTATTGGAATCAGTAATTTTTACAAAGATATAGAAAGAAATAAACAACGATATTTTTTTGCCTTGGGTAATGGGGCCACAGTTTATGAAGCTACACTCCCATATTTAAGGAATGCATTGATATCTGCTCTTAGACCAACAATAGCGAGCATGGCTACAGTTGGAATCGTATATCTTCCTGGAATGATGACAGGTCAGATTTTGGGAGGTGCATCTCCACAAACAGCTATAAAATACCAAATTGCCATTTATGTAGCCATTTTAACATCTGTCTCTCTCTCCGTAACCCTAACGATACTATTCACAATGAAAAGTAGCTTCGATGAGTATGGGATACTTCGCCAAGATATCTTTAAAAAATAAGCAAAGGAAGGTGTTCTAAAACGAAAAAAACAGCTATTGGTTTTATAGTTGCTATGGGAATTGTGAGTTTATTCGCAGACATCACACATGAAGGAGCAAGAAGTTTAATCGGTCCTTATTTAGGTTTATTAGGAGCAAGTGCTACAGCGGTGGGAATCATTTCAGGTTTAGGTGAGTTCATAGGTTATGGTTTAAGGTTGTTAACGGGTTATTTAAGCGATAAAACTCATAGATATTGGCTTTTCACATTTTTAGGTTATGGAATGGATCTATTTGCTGTTCCTTTATTGGCTCTTGCCGGAAGATGGGAAATAGCAGCCATGCTAATAATTATGGAAAGAACAGGAAAAGCTATAAGAAAGCCTTCGAAAGATACCCTTATGTCTTATGCAGCACGAAATGTGGGAAGTGGTAAAGGATTTGCCATAGCAGAGGTCCTTGATCAAATTGGAGCTGTCTCAGGGCCTGTTATTTTAAGTTTGATTCTATTATTCAAGTCTGGAGATGAGTTAACGAATTACCGATTCGCATTTGCAATATTATTGATACCTGCATTGATTACTTTAATTTTGTTGTTGATTAGTAGATTGAACTTTCCACAACCCGAGAAGTTTGAAGTGAAAGAGGAGAAGATCAACTTTGAGGGAATATCAAAATCGTACTGGTTGTATTTAGTAGCCATTTCCCTGATTGCTGCAGGTTTTGCGGATTTCCCTTTGTTGGCGTTCCATTTTCAAAGAATTGATATTTTCAATTCAACTATGATACCTTTTATGTATGCGATAGCTATGGGCGTGGATGCTATTTCTGCATTGATCTTCGGCTTCCTTTACGATAAAGTCGGAGTTACAAGTCTTATAATTGCCTCCAGCCTCTCAATATTCTTTTCACCCTTTTCATTTTTATCTGAATCTTCACTGTTAGTGATTTTAGGTGTTATTTTGTGGGGAATCGGAATGGGTGCCCAGGAATCCATTTTAAAATCTGTAGTAGCCGATATCGTCACCCCTGAGAAAAGAGGAACAGCATATGGTTTTTTTAACGCTATCTTTGGCCTTTTTTGGTTCATAGGTAGTGCAGTTATGGGAATCTTGTACGATCGCGCAATCGTGAGTTTGGTTGTCTTTTCCATGATAGTAGAAAGTGCAGCCGTTTTCACTCTTTTTCTGCTTAAATCTAAGCTTGGCAACCCTCTAAATTAAAAAGAAAGGGGGAAATAATCATAAAAGAATCAAAAGATTATATTGAAAAGAATAAATATTTGAATAAAATCTTGAATGGTTTGATTCAAATACATATATTGCACCATTCACAAAAAGCTCCAATCTATGGAAGCTGGATGATTTATGAATTAAAAAGGCATGGATACAATATTAGCCCAGGTACTTTGTATCCTTTATTACACAAGATGGAGAAAGAAAATCTTCTGAGTAAAAGAATTGAAATAGTAGAAGGTAAAAAAAGAATATACTACTCTATTACGAGCCAAGGAGAAAACTTATTAAAGGAATTAAAGGCAAAAGTAAAAGAACTATTTCATGAAATAATATAATTATATAAAAAAGGTGAGATTTGCCTTTACTTTCACATTCAAAAAGTTATGATATAATTAAAAAACATAGAAAAAAGAACGGGGAAAAGATAGACAGAGGGAGGGTATAATAGTGAATTTACAGGAATATGTCTTAAATAAGGCAAAAAAGGCTAAAGATACTTCAAGAAAATTTAGCTCCTCTTCCGAAACAGATAAGATCAGAATTCTTAACTATATTTCGGAAGAGCTAATGGCCAATAAAAACTATATAATATCAGAAAACCAAAAGGATGTCGAATCGGCTAAAAACACTGGGATGTCAAGCAGTCTTTTAGATAGATTGTTACTGAACCAGGAAAGAATCACCAAAATGGCTGAAGGTGTCCAAAAAGTCGCACAACTTCAAAGTAGTGTGGGCAACATCTCTCAGATGTGGAAAAGACCAAACGGCTTGATGATTGGAAAGATGGTAGTTCCTTTAGGGGTAATCGCCATTATATATGAAAGCAGACCAAATGTAACAGTAGATGCAGCTGCTTTATGTATAAAATCTGGTAATTGTGTGGTATTAAGAGGTGGTTCTGAAGCGATTCATTCTAACAATGCCTTAGTAAAAATTATCCACCAAGCTATTGAAAGAGCTGGTTTCTCAAAGGATATAGTGCAGTTCATTGAGATTACAGATAGGAAAGCCGTTGATGAATTGATGAAACTGTACGAATACATCGATGTTTTGATACCTCGAGGCGGACCATCTTTAATTAAAAATACCGTTGAAAATTCTATGATCCCTGTTATACAAACGGGGGCTGGAAACTGTCACGTTTATGTTGATAGACAAGCAGATCTCGAAAAGGCACTAAAAATCGTTGAAAACGCTAAAATAAGCAGACCATCAGTATGTAACGCCGCAGAAAAATTGTTGGTTCACAAAGATATAGCGGAAGAGTTTCTACCAAAAATATATACACTCTTTGAAAAGAAAGTAGAATTAAGAGGTTGTGAAAAAACCTTGAAAATAATACCTCAAATGAAAGCGGCACAAGAAGAAGACTGGTCAACTGAATATTTAGATTACATAATGGCAGTAAAAATTGTTGATAGCACTGAAGAAGCGATAAACCATATAAACAAGTACAGCACAAAACATTCTGAAGCCATTATAACCGAAAATTATACGATCGCTCAAAAATTTCTAAACGAAATAGACTCTGCTGCGGTTTATGTCAATGCTTCTACGAGATTTACCGATGGTGAAGAGTTCGGTTTTGGTGCAGAAATGGGAATAAGTACACAAAAATTACATGTTCGAGGACCGATTGGAATCAACGAATTAACGACCACCAAATATATTATCTTGGGAAACGGGCAGGTTAGATAGTATGAATGAAAAACTGTGTGTAATAGGATTGGGAAAAATGGGGAGCACGTTAGTAAAAGGTCTAATCCAAACAAAAACACTTAAAAGAGAACAAATAATCGGAACAGATCTCTTTGAATACGATTCTGAAAAAAATTCTAATTACTCCGACATAAAAACTATCTCGGATAACGCAAAAGCGGTGAAAGAATCCGACATCGTTCTTTTAGCTGTGAAACCACAAGTAATAGACAAAGTATTGGAAGAAATAAGTTCTTCTTGTGAAAACAAGATAGTTATATCAATAGCTGCAGGAGTAAGTCTGCGCCATTTGGATAAAGCTTTACCAACTTCATCAAAGATAATAAGAGCTATGCCCAACACCCCTATTTTAGTAGGTGAAGGTGTTATTGCTATTAGCAAAAAGAAGAACGTTGACGAAAATGACTTGAAAAGGGTTAAGGAGATTTTGGAAAGCGTTGGAAAGGTATATTTGGTTGAAGAGGATATAATGGATGCGATAACGGCTTTAAGCGGGAGCGGACCAGCATATGTCTATATGATGATAGAGGCTTTATCCGACGGCGGTGTCCTGATGGGTTTACCTAGAGAGCTTTCCACTGAATTTGCCGCAAGAACATTACTTGGCGCTGCAAGGATGGTTTTAGAAACGGGAAAACATCCTGGAGAGTTGAAAGATATGGTTACTTCCCCA
>NZ_AZRI01000026.1:0-12009 GCF_002895585.1 Petrotoga sp. 9T1HF07.CasAA.8.2
TGGTATCAATCAAAAAGAAGGATAAAGGAAACAAGGGTAGACACATAAGTATAGCGATATTGATGGCCTAGGATACGTGCAGTTATCGTTAGCCATAGCAAATGTTCATTAAAATTAGCTACAGTTTTTAATTGAAAAACGCCCATGTTGGGCGTCTTTTCAGAAATTATTTAAGTAACTCTTTTAGCTCTTCTAGTGTAATGTTTAGAATGTTTTTCTTTATTTGGTTTATGGTTTCTTCATTTGCTTTTCTAACCTTTTCTTCTAATCTTTTATCAAAATCTTCTCCAAACCTTTGGTTTAGAATTTCTATGATTAATTCTTTTGCGCCTTTTCTTTCCCCTTTTTCCACGCCTTCTTCAAATAATGAGGCTCCTATCTTTGTCATTCGTATCACCTCTTTCAGTTTGTTTAGGTACTCTTCCCTTACATAATTGTCTGAGAGGTGACTCCTAGTTCAAATACAAAATCCATGTTTTTGTCTGATACGTTTATTACTGGTAGTTCTGTTGGTTTTACTGAGATTATCTTTGGTAAGTTTAATTCATAATATTTGAGGGTTTCGTTTTTGAATATTACTGACATCTTTTTGAAGATAATATCCTGACGGTTGTGGGTTATGTTGGTGCCTTTCATCAGCTCCCCCTTTTGGTTACACGATATTTTGTTGAACTGTTTATATTATACCATATGTTTTTGAAGATGTGTTATTTTATTATCCAACTCCTGTATAATGAGTTTTAGCGCCCTTCCCCCGCTCCCCACCCGTGAGGAAAAGGATCTTTGTTAACGCCCTTCCCCCGCTGCCCACCCATGAGGAAAAAGTGTGTTTCTATTTTACTCCGCTGTTCGTCATTCAAGGAAGGTGAAAAAATGCTCGGTAGGGGTAAAATACTTTATTATTAAAAATATACAAAACGTCTTCATAAAATGTCTTTTTGGCTAGGTCTTTATGTTTTCGACTGTGGAACAAAGCTTGGCAAATTCTGCGGATTTTTGATCTATTTTTAGATTGGTAAGTGTAATGCAAGTAAAAAATTTGTTGTTAATTTAATTAGATACATTAAAAAAAATTTTAGTAAAAGGAGGTAACATAAATGGTTAAAAGAATTTAGAAAGTAGTTTTAAGGTAGTTATAGGATACTTTTAAAGGTGAAATATTCAAATTTCTATTTGAAATATCAATTTTTTTGTAGCTAAAGTTGATTGATAATTATTTGATTAAGTTTTTAATTAATCTTTTGATAAATATTATAGAGGAACTTTTTTCCACTAAAAACTGATTATTAAGATAGAATTTATACACAATCTTTTTATTGACATATAGTATAATCTAATGCGGGGGGGGTGAGTTATGAAAGAAAAGGAAAAAGTAGTTTTAGATTATTGTATTAAGGACATCGAATATAGGATTAAGTCATGTGAAAGCTCATATGAAAAAGAAGACTTTAACGAAAAAGTTTCTGATTTTAGAGCTTTCATATTTTCTATGGGAAGTAGTATGGATATAATAAGAAATGAGATTTTCGAAGATTATAAACAAAATAAAAAGTGGAAATATTTTAATGATATTTTTGATATTAAGAATGATAAAAAACAAGACATTAGGAGTTGTGAAATAAGAGGTGATTTCAAGAATCATTTAAGTAATAATTATACAGACCAAAATAAAAGGCAAAGAATTCTAGAAATTATGGAAAACTTAGGGATAATTATCTCGAATGATAAATATTATTTCATTGCACAAAAATTCTCAAAAGGTAAAATTGAAGAAAAGAAAATTAGCTTATGGGATATTTATAATTCATTAAAACATTCTTGTTATCCTAGAAAACCAAATACATATGCTTATTTCAAGGATGATATAGTAGGTTATAAGGGTGAAATGTTACTTAATATAAGCACTACTGAAGGTGAATATAGTTTTGAAATATTTGGTGGCTGGGTTGCCTTTGAAGGGGCAGAAGAATTAGCTAAAAGTAAAGAAAATCCTTATTTGAAAATGATAAAAGATATTGGTAATTACATAATTAAAAATTTAACAGATATGCAGGAAGTTATATAATTTTTTGAAGGTGAAATTTATTTGATTTTATAGGAACCTTATATAGGACTTGTGTGAGAGGAAGGTATACTTGCATTTAGTAATTGCACCATCTGTTGGACCAATTGTCGGTATACTTTCTAAAACACTTAAAAGTATGGGAATTGCTACTACAAAGTGGGGTGGTAAAAATAAACGATAAGAAAAAAGAAGAATTTAAGCTATTAGAAGATTTTTTCAGCGATTATTACAAAAGTTTTCATGAACATCTTTTTGCTGAAAATCGTCGATTAGAATGTAGTGAATCTCCTGATTTCATAGTTGAGTTTGATAATCAAAAAATTGGAATTGAATTAACGAGAGCTATTGATGAAAAAATGATGAATAGTGAAGTTTTAAAAATTAAAATTTATAAAATTGTACAAAAATATATAAATGATACACTTTCTAAACGAAAAGTGTGCCCGATTATGCAAAGTGTGTCCGCCCATCCATGCTGAAAAAAAGCCTTTTTCCATTTTACCCCGCAACTAACCCATGAGGAAATGGAAAAGGGTTTTGCCCTGTTACCTATCCAAAAATATCAGATTGTGTTTCACCTGCTACCATTACTTCAATAACTCTTTTAGGTCTTCTATGGTTATCTCTAACAAATTGTCTCCTATGTAATCTATCGTCTTTTCGTCTGCTTTTCTTATCTTATCTTTTATCTCTTCTGTTAGTTGGTTACCAAATCTTTTGCTTAATATTCTAATTTCAAATTCTCGTCTTTCTTCAAGTTTTCCTTCTACTTTAGCTTTTTCTCTGTCTCTTTTTGCTATCTCTTCTAATGTGTTAAACATTTTTGGCACCTCCATTTCTTTTAGTTCTTCGTACCTTTCTTCTATCTCTTTGTAATCTGTCCTCTTTCTAAGCAATTCTAAGAATGCGTTTCTGTGTTTTTTAAACTTCTCTTGTTCTTCTTTCGGCAATTTCGCTATTATCTCTTCACTTATCATCTTTAGCAACTCTTCTGCGTTTTTTATCCTTACGTTTGGTTTGTCCGTTTATAAGATTACTCCTAGTGCCTTCTTCATGTTTATTATCGTTTCTTCTTTTATATTGCTTAAATTTATTAGTTCATAATTTGCTTTTATTGAATACTCTTCCATGTTTTTTATCTTTGTTATCTTGTCTTTCACATCCGTTGGCGATGTCCATTTCGCTTTTCCATCGTAAAAGACCATCCCTTTAGTTCAGTTTGTTCACGTTTTAAATCTGTCTCTTTTATTTGTTTTGTTATCTCTTTTGGTAGAAAGGCTTTTAGAAAGTCATAGAATACGGTTCTGTCTTCGAATAATTCTTTGAATATCGAATCTTTTATTGGATTAGACATAAGCTTCTCCTTTTTGGTTTGTTTTTTGTTGTATGGTGAAATGTTTGCTTTTTCATTTGTTAATTTAATTATACCATATGTTTTTGAAGGTGAGCTATTTTATTATCCAACTCTTGTATAAGCGGTTTTATAGCGCCCTTCCCCCGCTGCCCGCCCATAAGGAAAAAAGCCTTTTTCCATTTTACTCCGTAACTAACCCATGAGGAAATGGAAAAGGGTTTTTCCCTGTTACCTATACAAAAATATCAGATTGTGTTTCACCTGCTACCATTACTTCAATAACTCTTTTAGCTCTTCTATGGTTATACTAAGAATATTTTTCTTTATTTGGTTTATGGTTTCTTCATTTGCTTTTCTGATCTTTTCTTCTAATTTTTTATCAATATCTTTTCCAAATCTTTGGTTTAGAATCTCAATTATCAATTCTTTTCTTTCTTCAAGTTTTCCTTCCAATTTACCTTCCAATTTACCTTCGTTTCTCAACTTTTCAGCTATTGTCATTACTATTTCACCCCTTCCAGGCATTATTTCTTTTTGTACCTTTAATATATCTTCTATCGTTATATCTTCCCTTACGTTTAGTAGGTAGATCATGCACCCTTCAAACCATTCATGTACCTGTTCTTCTGGTAGTTGGTTTATGTATGCGAATACTATTGCTAATCTTTCTTTAAATTCTTTTTCGGTCATTGCTGTTCCTGCTCTCATTGCTTCTAATGCAACTTTCGTCGCTGTTAATCCTATTATCCTTTTTTTCCCTTTGATTGAGAAGTCACATATTTCATATCGGTATGTTGGTAAGTATGTTTTTAGTTCATCTGGTAAATCTTCTATCCCTTGTACCATATTTGATAAGTTCGTTTCTACGTTCCAGACTTCTCTTCCATGGTATATTACTATCGGTATTATTATCGGAACTTTTTTTGTTTTGGGATCGTATTTTTCTTCCCATATGCTCGTAATGTATCTCAACAGTTGAAAGATTACTTTCCCTTCAATGTAGCTTTTGTGTTCCATCAGAATGTATACGTATCCATCTTGCCCCTTTATCTTTGTTTTGTATAACATAATTATACCATATTTGAAGGTGTGCTATTTTATTATCCGACTCTTGTTTAATAAGTTTTATAGCGCCCTTCCCCCGCTCCCCACCCGTGAGGAAAAGATTCTTTTCCCTTTCATCCATCTTTCCGCCCTTCTAATGAAGGTGAAAAAATGTTTCACCCAGTTGCTCGCACATTTAAGGAAGTGGGAAAGGGCTTCACCCCGAGTTGAAAAATAAAAATATGGTACCATTTCAAAGACATCGAATTATGATCCAACCAATCTTTTTCACGGACATCTAATATGATCTAATGTGTTCTTTTTCTTTTTAATATTTTTTGCTGTATAATTGCCATGAGCTCTCAGTTCTTGATTTTGTAATCTGTAATGATAGTTAGGATCATATTGTTTCACCTCGCTTTAGTATTGTTTAAGGATCTGCCTTAATCCTTAGACCTCTTCTATGGTGTTCCCTTTTAATACGGTCTTGAAAGGTCAATCAAGTATCAGATTTATGGGCGGAAGGTGGGTAGCGAACAAACTTTAGAACGAACTTAAAAGTTCAGACACTATAAGCGTTTTACTACCCACTCATTTTTTAAAGAAAATAGTTGTTTATGGTTGTATTGTATCATCAAATATCATAGAAGACAGTATAAGCGTTCTACTACCCACTCATTTTTTAAAGAAAATGTTGTTTATGGTTGTATTGTATCATCAAATATCATAGAAGATAGTAAAATTATCTAGTGAGAAGGTAAATGATTAATAATGATTAATATTGAAGGTATTAAAAGTTAGTTACAATGCATGTTTTAGAGTTTCTAAAGACAGTAATACATATTATACGAGGAGGTATAAAATATGGCTGAACTAAGAATAGTTCATATTGAAATCGTGTCTACAGGTAAGGCTATCCTTAGCTGTGCATATTGCGAGGGGAAAGGTGGCGTCCCTTCAAATCGTAGAAGAGAATGGCAGGAACCATGCCCAGTTTGCGGTGGAAGTGGAAAAGTTCTCGTTGAATTTGAAGAAGAACCTTTTGTAGAGTGCTCATTTTGTGAAGGGAAAGGCGGTGTTCCTCCGAATCGTAGAAGAGAATGGCAGGAACCATGCCCAGTCTGTGGAGGTATAGGGGCTAAGCCAATAGCAGGGAAGTGGAGGATAATAAAATGATGAGAAGGGCAATGTCGCCTAACAGGCTGGTATCTGGCTACGCTACGACCCGAATTTTTGCCTTCGGCAAAAACTTCAGATACCCACCAGCCGTTATATGAAATTGCTCGCCTGAACATACAAATGGGAGTAAACAAATTTTGGCTATATATCTTTGTATTCGCATTTGCGCCATTATATGGATTGTTAACGGAATATGGATAATGCAAGCAATTAAAGAACGCTTTATCACTGAAATTTATATCCATACAGGTTTGGGTATTTTCTTCACCTTGTTGGTGCTCGAATTAACTATCGGTATTCGTGGAGCATGAATACATTTCGGGGTTTTTAGGCTAGCGGTGATTGGATTGATTCTCTATATCCCTTCGGCTATTTTAGTGTTTGGCTCACTTATCCAACTGAAGCACAAAGGTAAACCAGAAATCTACGATCCGTTTTACACTACGACTTTTTTTGATACAGGCATATATGGCATTATTCGTCATCCCATAACCCTGGGAATGACAATCTGGTCTATTGCTTTAATCTTGGTCTTTCAGTCAATTCTTTCAATACTCTTAGGTATATTTGTTATATTTTGCTGCTGGATGTCTGCCAGAAAAGAGGCTGAGTATAATATAAAGAAATTTGGAGATGAGTACGAAGAGTATAGGAAGAGAGTTCCTATGTGGAATATCTTTAAAGGGATAAGGAAATCGAAATAAAAGGCTCGCAACATCCTATAACAGTGGATAAAAGGCTTCGTTAGGCTCTGCCCAAATTGCCTTCGTCAACTTCTTTTATCTGTGAAACGTTATCTGCCATTGTAAGCAACGCTGAAGAGAAAGTATTTATTAAGTGAGACAATGATAAAATGCTAAAGGGGGCAGACTGAAATTCCAAGCAAGCTCGGCAACTGTTAGGATTTCCTAAAGGGGGTCAGGAGAGATGGAGAAAATGGTTTTGAAAATATTTCAAAAGGAAATTGAGCGACAATGTAAATTCGCAATTATTTCTATAGAGCAAGTAAAAACAGGATTATCAAATAAAAATTCAGACCTAGTATGGTATGCAATACAAAGTTTTTTGGTAGCTGTAGGTAATATCTCCAAAATTTTTTGGCCAATAAATCAAAAATATGGGAAGAGAGGGGAAGAGTTACGAAAAAGCTTAGGTATTGAAGATAATTCTCCTATACAACCAAGGAACTTTAGAAATCATTTTGAACATTTTGATGAAAGATTAGAGGAGTGGGCAAAATCTTCTGAAAGGCATAATTTCGTTGATTCAAGTATAGGACCCTCAGATATGATAGCTGGAATAGACCCAAAAGATTTCCTTCGTATTTTTAATCCTACAACATGGACACTTACTTTTAGAGGAGATAAATATGAGCTAAAGCCGATAATAAAGGCTATTTACGAGCTTTATCCAAAAGTTTCATCAGAAGCAAATAAACCATGGTGGGAGTAATATTTCGCCGTCGCCTAGAAGCGGATAAAAGGTAAATCAAAGATTTTCCCAAATCCATAAGCTCCTGACTTTGAATTTGAGAGATGATTTTTTAGTAAACTAAACGGAAGAAAGCGGGTTTGAGGGGGAAAAATATGTATTTTTTGGGAAAATCTTTTGATGTAGTGACACTTTTTCAATAATTCATGTTTGTTTTAAATTCTTACATTTTTGTAACTGTCAAACTCAGGAATAACATCTGTTGGACCAATTGTCGGGATACTTTCTAAAACGCTTAAAAGTATAGGAATTGCTACTACAAAGTGGGGTGATAAAAATGAGCGATAAGAAAAAGGAACTTAAGTCATTAAAACATTTTATCCTTCATTATCATAAAATTTTTCATGAGTATCTTTTTCCAAAAAATTATCAATTAGAATGTAGCGAATCTCCCGATTTCATAATTAAATTTGATAATCAAAAAATTGGGATAGAGATAACAGAAACTATTCATGAAAGTAGGAAGGCAAGCGAAAAATTAGAATATAAGATTTATAAAAGCATAAAAAAATACTTAGAGGAAGAAGATATTAAAATAGATATTTGGCTTTTTTTCTCTGATAGCTTAGCTTCTGATATAAGCAAAAGAAATCAAAAAAACAGTAAAAACAAAATAAAAGATGGCCAATTTATTAAAGACTTTACTGAAGAATACATAAAATATATAATAACAAGAAGAAATAAGGAATATTCTTCGTTTGAAGAATTCTGTGAATCAAATAAAAATTCTTTAATATGTAAATATTTAGTAGGTGAACCAATAGAAGAACTTTATAGTGAGGAACTTAAAATACGTGAAGGAGGAGGGAATTATGTCTCGATTAATTATTATAAAGAGAAATTACCAGAAATAATAAATAAAAAGATTAACAAGTTGTCCCATTATAGGAAAAAAGTTGATAAAATATATTTATTAATAATCACATCAATCGAGCCATCTAAAGATCTGTATTTTCTAGCAGATGACATCAAAGATGTAAGGGAAATACTTAATTCATATACTAAGGGAGAAAATAATTTCGATAAAATATTTTTATATAATGAGAACTACTATGAGCCACAAATAATAAAATCTGATTAATAGTTAAGGCAGTTGCATTTACCAAACGAAAAGTGTACCAAGTTTTTTTGATATTGAAACTGTAATTACATTCGGAGTTGATAAATAGTGAAGGTATTGTTCATAACAAATTTGTTGCCATTTTCTCATAATCCTGCACGGGGAATTTTCATAACAAATAGGCTTAAAACTATGCAGAGTTTTAATATGGACTTCGATGTTTATGGTATTACTTCTAAAGATACTTTTGGAATAAAACTTTTGAAAAAGATTCTTTCTATACCAAGTGTAAATTCTACTGATTCATTTTATGAAGTCGATGGTATAAAATATAAATATGCGTCTTTTAGTAGAAGTTTAGGTGATGTCTTTAATTCGAGAGTATTGAAGAAAAATAATCAAATTAAAGATTCAAAAGAAGTTGCGGAGGATTTATTTGATAAAATTAAGGATAATGAGTTTGATATAATCCATGCCCATGGGATGTATGACGCACCTGCTGGATTAGTTGCGAAACTGTTATCGCAAAAGTTAAATATTCCATATGTAGTTACTTGCCATGGTAGCGATATAAACTTAGCGATGCCTAAGGCAAAAGAATTGTACGTTGATGTTTTAGAAAATGCTGCAAAGGTTATCTTTGTAAGCAATGCCCTATTGAATAAAGCTAAGTCATTTGGATATGCTGGTGAGAATTCTGTTGTTATTCCCAACGGGATTGAACCAGATACCTTTAAACCTTTGGATAAAGAAAAGATAAAAAAAGAATTGGGGCTATCTAAAAAGGTTGTTGGGTTTGTAGGTGGTTTAAAGGAAGTAAAAAGGGCAGATAAATTGCCCGAAATTTTTTCTTACATTTCTTCAATCTACGATGCTGAGTTTTTAGTTGTTGGAGATGGTGAGTTAAGAAAAGATATTGAAAAAGAATGTAAGAAAAGAAGGTTGCAGGTTAAATTTGTTGGAAGTGTTTCTCATGAAGACGTACCTTATTATATGAATGCTATGGATGTTATGATTCTTCCAAGTAGGAATGAAGGATTTGGGGCTGTTGTTATAGAAGCACAGGGGTGTGGGGTGGCTGTTGTTGGCAGCAGTAACGGAGGTATACCTGAGGCAATTGGAGATGGAGGAATAGTTGTAGAAGAAGGAGAAGAGTTTGAGAAGAGGTTCGCTCAATCGGTTGTAAAGTTGTTAGAAAATCCAATTGATGGTAGTTATTTAAGAAAAAGGGCTATGGGTTTTTCGTGGGAGAGTATTGTAGAAAAGGAAATAGAGGTGTATAATGAAGTCTTAAATAGATTTGGAGGAAGTAATGCCTAAAGAGAGAGAATTTATTAAATCTTTTTTTCAATTTTCAATGGGGCAATGGATAGCTGCTTTGATTTCTTTCATCACTACCCCTATTACCACTTGGCTTATAATCCCAGAAGAGTTTGGTAAGGCATCGATGTTCACTTTGGCTTTCAATTTGCTTCTCAATGTGGCACTTCTTGGGGCGGATCAGAGTTTTGTTCGGATGTTTTATGAAAGGTCTGAGGATAAGAGAAGAGATTTACTTTGGGATTCTTTGCTGCCTAGTTTAAGTGTAGGCTTTGTGGTTTTTGTTGTAATTGGTATCTTTTGGAGAGAGCTTTCTTTTGTTCTTTTTGGGGATTATACTCATTTTCTTCCGATTTTTTTGTTGGGAGTTACTATATTAATTGGTATTTTAGAGAGATTTTCCACTTTGGCTGTTCGGATGAAAAAAAGAGGTATCGCTTTTTCTACATTAAGGGTAATAAACGGAGTAACAAATGCGGCTTTTACGATTTTATACGCCTTATTTGTTTCAAGAAGTTTTTATGCAGTTATAGTAGGTTTGTTTTTTTCTCATATAGTTACCGCTTTATTAGCGATCTTTTTTGAAAGGGAATTGTGGTTTGGTAAGTTCAAGGTTGATTTTAAATCGATAAAAGCGATTGTTAGATATGGGCTTCCTTTTGTTCCTACTTTTTTAATTACATGGCTTTTTCAATCGATAGATAGGTTGGCGTTGAGGAATTATTCTGATTTTACAGAGATTGGTTTGTATTCTGCCGCTTTTAAAGTGGTTGCGGTGATGAATTTAATTCAAGTGGGGTTTACTACGTTTTGGACTCCCGTTTCTTATGAGAGTTATGAAAAAGAGCCTGAGAGTAAGGGGATTTTTGAGAAGACTTCTGTGATTATCGCCGCAGCGATGTTTGTATTTGGATTGCTGATCGTTGTGTTTAAAGATGTGATATTTTTGCTTTTAGAAAGTTCTTATAGGCAGGCTGCTGGGATTAGCTCTTTTTTGATATTGATGCCTATTATGTATACCGTTTCTGAAACGACGGTTGTTGGTATCAATTTTAAGAAAAAAACATATTGGCATATGTTGATAGCAAGTGTGGCAGCAGGGGTTAACGTGTTTGGGAATTTGATGCTTGTTCCTGTATATGGTGCAAAGGGTGCAGCATTTTCTACAGGGGTGTCATATATAGTTTTCTTTTGTATGAGGACGTTTATATCTAAGAGATTGTTCCATGTTAATTACCATTTGGGTAAATTTTTTATTAGTACGTTTGTTTTTGTGATCGTTGCTTTTATAAACACTTTTGTTATTAATATGGTTTTTCAGGTTGTGTCTGCTGTTTTGGGTTTGATTGTTGTTATGTTTGTGTATAGAGATCAGGTGAAATATGTGTTTGATTTGGGGGTTGATTTGATGAGGGAAGTGAAGAAGAAGGTTGTTAGTAGGTGAAATTAGCGCCCCTTCACCCCGCTGCCCGCCCTACATCCTTTTGTTTTATTGTTCTAATTCTGTGAAGCCTATACCTATTGCTCCGGGCCCAGAATGAGCTCCAATTACTGCTCCCAAAGTACCTGAGTATATTTCACCTTCATAGTTTAGCTTTTCTTTCAGCTTATCTATCATGTATTCTTCGTCTTCTTTACACATAGCGTTCCTTGTACAGAGAATTACTTTTTTAGGATCTTTTATTCTGTCTGAAATTATATTGACCATTTCTTCTAAAGATTTTGTTCTTGATCTAACTGCTTTTATTGGTTTTACTACTCCATTCACAAATTCCATTATCGGTTTTATATTTAATAGAGTACCGACGAACTGTGTGGCACCACCTATTCTTCCACCTGCTTTCATGTATTTCAAGGTTTTTACAGTGAATATTGTACTAGTTTTTTTGATCGATTCTTTGGCTATTTTGGAGATTTCTTCAAAATATTTTTTCCCACTTTTAATTATTTGTGCGATTTTTATTTCCAAAGCAGCCTGACCACATGTACAGGTTCTTGTGTCTATTAAGGTTATTTTTGCGTCTTGGTATTTCTCGGTAAAATCATTTTTTGCTATATTGGCATTTTGATAACTTGCAGATAACTCGCTTGATATTGTTGTAACTATTATCTCTTTGAAACCTTTGTCATATTTTTCTTTAAAAGCGTTGAACCAATCTTCTGGATTTGGTGCTGCAGTTTTTGGAGCTTTGTCTGGATTTTCAGCCATTTTTTTATAAAATTCTTCATCGGATATATCTTTGCCTTGAACAAGATACTCTTTCTCATCAAAGGTTATGTAAAAAGGAATTTTAACGATATTATATTTTTCAAGAATTTCTGATGGTAAATTGCTTGCAGCATCAACTATCTGTGCTATTTTAGGCATAAAAAATCCTCCCTTAAATAGTTTTTTCAATTATAATTATATATCAATTAATAAATAAAAATATACCACCCTATCACATAACTTTTGCAAACGAGCTTTATAGCGCCCCTTCGCCCCGCTCCCCACCC
>NZ_AZRI01000027.1:0-61339 GCF_002895585.1 Petrotoga sp. 9T1HF07.CasAA.8.2
GGTTCTTAAGGGGGTATCCCCCTTAATGCCAATAAATGATTGGAGGGAAAACGATGAAAGAGACAAAGTTTGCAATTGATATCGATAAAGAAAGGTGCAAAGGGTGCGGTCTCTGTATTCAAGCTTGTCCCAAAGATGTCCTTGAATTTTCTAAAGGGTACAACAACAAAGGGTATCATCCAGCACAAGTTAAAAACATCGAAAATTGTATAGGATGCGGTTTTTGCTATCAAATGTGTCCCGATGTATGTATAACTGTAAAAGTACTAGAAAAGGCAAGGAGTTGATTTTTATGGAAAAAACCGAAAAAGTTATGGTTAAGGGTACAGAAGCAATAGGTGAAGCTGCAATAAGAGCAGGATGTAGATTATATTTTGGTTACCCAATTACTCCTCAAAGTGAGTTAACAGAATACATGGCAAGAAGATTACCTGAAGTAAATGGGACTTTTTTACAAGCTGAAAGTGAAGTTGCCGTGGCAAATATGATATATGGAGCCGCTAGCACTGGAAAAAGGGTTATGACCTCCACTTCTTCTCCTGGATTCTCTTTAATGCAAGAAGGGGTTTCTTACATAGCGGGGGCTGAACTCCCATGCGTTTTTGTAAACGTGATGAGAGGAGGACCTGGCTTAGGAGATATTCAACCAGCGCAATCAGACTATTTTCAAGCCACAAAAGGGGGCGGACATGGCGATTATAAATTGATCGTGTATGGTCCTGAATCCCTTCAAGAAGCTGTTGAATTGACCATTCGTGCTTTCGATGTAGCCGATAAGTACAGAATCCCAGTGTTAGTGTTAACAGATGGATTACTTGGTCAAATGATGGAGCCAGTTTCATTTCCTAGCTTTAAAAATCTAAACACTTTACCCGATCATTCGGATTGGGCATTGACTGGAACAAAAATGCAGCGAGAAGTACACAGAGTTACATCTTTTGATTTGGACCCTGTAAAATTAGAAAAAATGAATATTCAAAGACATGAAAAATACAAAACAATAGTAAAAGAAGAAAAACTATTTGAAGAATACAAATTAAACGATGCGGAAATTGTGTTGGTTGCCTATGGGACGATGGGAAGAATAGTAAAATCAGTTGCAGATAGTGCCAGAGAAAAAGGCGTAAAAGCGGGGGTATTTCGCCCAATAAGTTTATGGCCCTTTCCATATGAAGAATTAGGAAGATACGCTGAAAACGCTAAATTGTTCTTCACAGTAGAAATGAGTTTTGGTCAGATGGTGGAAGATGTAAGACTGGCAGTCAACGGAAAAAAGCCTGTAGAATTTTATGGAAGAACAGGCGGTATAATTCCAACCCCGGGAGAAGTATTGGCAAAATTAATGGAAATAATTTAAAAGAAGGTGAAGTTAATGGCCTATGCAGAAAGGTTTAAAGCACCAACATCATTAAGTGGAAAAGAGTTTACATATTGCCCAGGATGTTCTCACGGAATTGTTCATAGATTGATCGCTGAAGTAATAGACGAACTTGACATACAAGGGAAAACTATAATGGTTGCACCTGTTGGATGTTCCGTATTTGCTTACGAATTTTTTGATGTAGATGGCACTGTAGCAGCTCACGGAAGGGCACCTGCCGTAGCTACTGGTATTAAAAGAGCCAGCCCAGATAATGTTGTTTTTACATACCAAGGAGACGGTGATTTAGCAGCTATTGGAACCGCAGAAATAATACATGCAGCAAACAGAGGAGAACGTATTACAACCATTTTTATAAACAATGCTATATACGGTATGACAGGAGGGCAAATGGCACCAACTACCCTTTTAGGAATGAAAACTACAACTACCCCATATGGAAGAAGAGAAAATATTGAAGGGTATCCCATTCATGTTTCAGAAGTTCTAAAAGAATTGTCAGGAGTGGCGTTTCTAGCTCGTACAAAAGTTACAACTCCACAAGACGTAATAAAAACAAAAAAGTATTTAAAAAAGGCTTTTTATGCTCAACTCAATAATATAGGTTTTGGTTTAGTTGAAGTTTTATCAACATGTCCCACTAATTGGGGATTAACACCCATAGAATCTATGAAGTGGTTGGAAGATAATATGGTAAAAGAGTTCCCTTTAGGTGTATATGTTGATAAAGTTGGAGAAGTTCACTAATCATCTTATATTCCCTTGTTCTTACAAATATCAAAGGGAATAAATAAATGGAGGTGTTTTTATGTCATACCATGGATTAATAGCCGCCGGCTTTGGTGGACAAGGTGTCATGCTTTTCGGTCAGATAATTTCTTTAGCGGCTATGATTGATGGAAAATATACCACATGGCTTCCATCCTACGGACCTGAAATGCGAGGTGGAACAGCTAACTGTACGGTAATAATCTCTGATGAATACATTGCCTCGCCAGTTTTAGACGAACCAAATGAAGTTGCTGCCTTCAATATTCCGTCTATGATAAAGTTTGAAAAAACATTGAAAGAGAATGGGCTATTGTTGATCAACTCTTCTGTGATCGATAGGAAACCAGAAAGAAAAGACATACAGTTAGTAAAAGTACCAGCCAATGAAATAGCAGACGAGCTTGGGAATTTAAAAGTTTTAAATATGGTTATGCTTGGAGCTTACTTAAAAGCAACTCAAGCGGTAAGCTTTGAAGCCGTAGAAGAAGCGTTGAAAGAAAAGTTGACAGGGAAAAAGGGAAAATTGCTAGAAATAAATTTAAAAGCAATAAAAGCAGGAATGAAAGAAACTGTAAAATAAGAAAATAATATAATAAATGCTGGGAATTTTCCAGCATTTATTATTTTTAATGGCGGAGAGAGTGGGATTTGAACCCACGGACAGCTTTTAACCGTCACACGCTCTCCAGGCGTGCGCCTTCGACCACTCGGCCATCTCTCCATAATAGTTATTAACTTTTCCGAAAGTTATTATATCATAATAATCCCTTACCGTCAACCATCCACAAAACTAAATGTCGTTATATTTTAGATAATCCCAAATTAGGAACAACATCCAACTCTAACGTATCAAACATGTTTCTTACATATTTTTCGTATCCAGCCCGGCATATCATTGCTGCATTATCAGTACATAACGATTGTCTTGGATAATAGATATTCAATTTGTCTTTAAAAGCATTCAATTTTTCTCTCAATAGAGAGTTTGCAGCAACTCCCCCTGCTATTACAATATCTTTTATACTTTCTTTAATTGCAAATTTAGTAACTTTATGAACAAGTGTGTCTATTATCGCTTCTTGAAATGAAGCGGCTATATCTTCTTTTTTTGCCTGCGGATAATCTCTTACAAAATACAAAACAGATGTTTTTAAGCCAGAAAAAGAAAAGTCGTATTCTTTATCATACAAGGGTCTAGGAAAATCGTACAATTTTTGAGCCTTTTTTGAAATTTCATCTATAACTGGTCCTCCTGGATAACCCAAATCCAAAATCCTTGCGACTTTATCAAAGGCTTCTCCTGCCGCATCATCACGTGTTTCCCCTATTATTTCAAAGTCCAAATAATCTTTAACTAGCAAAATTGCTGTATGTCCACCGGAAACTAATAATGTGACAAAAGGAGGTTTCAGATTTGGGAAATCGAGAAAGTTAGCGTATATATGCCCCATTAAATGATTTACACCAATTAACGGTTTCCCCAAGGACAAAGACATCCCCTTAGCAAAACTCACCCCGATAAGTAAAGCCCCGATTAATCCAGGGCCGAAAGATACACTAACTGCATCTATGTCGTTTGGGGTAATTTGTGCCTCTTCGAAGGCTTTCAAACTTAGTTTGTACAAAACTTCGACATGTTTTCGAGCGGCAACTTCTGGTACAACTCCTCCAAATACCTTATGAACATCGATCTGTGAATTAACTAAATTAGAAAGCAGTTGATCTTTACCTTTTAATATCGCCACAGCCGTTTCATCACAAGATGTTTCTATTCCAAAAATGATTGGATCTTTTTCACTTTCTAATATGTTCAAGCGCTTTCTTTCCTTTTCACGGCTGGTTTTTTCTTAGTTACAACCTCTTCATCTATAACAATTTTATTAATTTTATTTTTTATCTCCGGAGCTTCATACATTACATCGAGCATTATCTCTTCAAATATTGTTTTTAAAGCCCTTGCACCCGTGCCTCGTTTCAAGGCTTGCGAACATATCTCTTTCATAGCTTCAGCAGTAATTTCTAGCTTTATACCTTCTATTTCCAACATCTTTTGATATTGTTTGAATAAAGCATTCTTTGGCTCCATGGCGATCTTAATGAGGTCTTCTTCATCCAAATCGTTGAGGGTTGCAACGACAGGGAACCTACCAACAAATTCTGGAATTAACCCATACTTAATAAGATCATCTTGGACAATATTTTTTAAGACCTCACCATCTCTCTGTTTGTTGTTACTTTTTATGTCGGCTCCAAATCCTAAAGAAGAATCCTTTACCCTGTGTTTTATTATGTCTGTCAAACCGTCAAACGCCCCTCCTGCAATAAAAAGAATCTTTGAGGTATCTATTTGGATAAATTCTTGGTAAGGATGTTTTCTTCCTCCTTGAGGGGGAACGTTTGCTAAAGTCCCTTCAACAATTTTAAGTAGTGCCTGTTGCACTCCTTCACCAGAAACGTCCCTGGTGATTGATGGGTTTGGCGATTTCCTTGATATTTTATCAATTTCATCGATATAAATTATCCCTTTTTCAGCTTTTTTTACATCATAATCACAAGCTTGCAAAAGCCTCAGTATAACGTTTTCAACATCTTCTCCAACGTACCCAGCTTCAGTTAAAGTGGTAGCATCTGCAATGGCAAAGGGAACATCTAATATCCGAGCCAAAGTTTGAGCGATCAAAGTCTTTCCAGTACCTGTGGGACCGATCAATAAAACGTTAGATTTATCTAACTCAACATCATTGATATTCTTTGAAGAATATATTCTCTTATAATGATTGTAAACAGCAACAGAAATTATTTTCTTAGCTGTTTCTTGACCAATTACATATTTATCAAGTTCTGATTTTATCTGTCGTGGAGTTGGAAGGGGTTTAACTTTTGTTTCAGTCTTTTCCCCGTTTTTTGTTTTATTCTCTTCAACTAACTCTTGAAAAAGATTAATACACTCGTCACAAATATAAATACCGTTAGGACCGGCAATTAAAGCCCCTGCTTGGCTTGCTGGTTTCCCACAAAAAGAGCAATACTTTTCTGACATCAATAATTCCTCCTGTTCTGTGTTTCTTTACTCTGTTTAAGATCGAGACTAATTATACCATGTATATGTTAACATAAATTCACAATAAACTCATATATTTATCCCCACTATCGGGGGCAATGGTAACAATTCTTCTGCCTTTTTCCATTCTATCGGCTAATTTGATGGCTGCCAGTATATTTGCGCCTGAAGATATCCCTACAAACAATCCTTCGTCTTTTGCAAGTTGTTTAGTCATTTCAATAGCTTCTTCGTCATTTATCTGGATTACTTCATCGATTAGATTCTGATCCAAATTATCTGGAATGAATCCTGCTCCTATACCTTGAATCTTATGTTTACCAGGGTTACCTCCAGATATAACAGGTGAACTGGTTGGTTCTACTGCCACTATTCTAACACATTCTGAAAATGCTTTTTTTAACGCCCTCGCTACCCCAGTTATTGTACCACCGGTTCCTACTCCTGCAACAAAAGCTTCCAAAGAATAGTCCATCTGTTTGATAATTTCAGGTCCGGTAGTTACTTCATGTGAATATGGATTGGCAGGATTTGAGAACTGATTGGGCATATACCCTTTTGTTTCGTTCACAATCTCTAAAGCTTTGTTAATTGCTCCTTTCATTCCTTGATCGGCGGGAGTAAGTATCAACTCGGCACCAAAAAACTTTAAAATTTTCTTTCTTTCTTCACTCATACTTTCAGGCATAGTTAATATGACTCGATAACCTCTGCTTCTACCAATTGCTGCCAAAGCTATGCCGGTGTTTCCACTCGTTGGTTCTACAATTATATTTTGGCTTTCATTAAGTTTGTTCTTAATTTCACCATCTCTTATCATAAAAAATGCAGGCCTATCTTTTACACTACCTGCGGGATTATTTTTTTCTAATTTAACAAAAACCCTTCCAGGTTGAATAATCTTTGATAATGTAATAATTGGAGTGTTCCCTATCGACGTGTAAATCAAAAGATCACCTTCCATATGTTTAATTTTATTTCAGATTAGATTCAACAAAAAATCTTTCACTGTTAAAAGTTTTTAAATAGAATCATTTAAATTACAAAATCCGAGTTTATCGTATTGTTTAAGTCATAGTAATTAGAAGAGGGACAATTGATTTTTTTAATTTTTGCCGGTACCCCAACTGCCAATGATTTAGGCGGCACATCCATTAAAACGACAGAGTTAGCGCCAATGACCGATTCATCTCCTATGTATATATGTCCAAGAACTTTAGCTCCAGCACCGATCATAACATTTTTACCAACTATTGGGTGTCTTTTTCCGGTGGTAACAGTTTTAGCTCCCAGAGTTACCCCATGGTAGATCAATGTCCCGCTACCAACGCTCGCAGTTTCTCCAATAACAACGCCAAAACCGTGGTCAATGACTACTCCAGGTTCAATATAGGCTGCGGGATGTATATCCATAGAATGTACTATCTTACTCAACACATATATAATGTAAGAAACAGGATATATCTTGTACCTATAAAAGAAATTAGCAAAACGGTAAGCCATCAACCCGTGAAAAGGGATGGAAGTGAAAAATACCTTCCACTTGTTTTTTGCAACCGGATCTTTCTCGACGTACATATCTAAATCTTTTGATAAAGACTTGAAAATTCTTCCAAAATCCCGAAAGAAACTTAAAATACTTCTCATACATTTCCTCCCCGACTAAATTAAATATAACTAAAATTGTCGCTATTACAACAAAATTATATCCTAATTTCTTTTCAAGAGAACGATGTTTTTCTAAATTACTGTTAACGCTTTATCTCGGGGAGATAATTTAGTTAAGTTAACTTTCTGAACTCTTGAACTAAGAAGCTGGCTCTTTTTTCGTTTTTCTTTTCTACCAAAACTAATTCTTTAGGGGATAAGTAAAATATTATATTTTCTGACATTCTCGATAAAATTGAGCGAATTTTTCTAATATGTATCGTTATTAAATATTGATTTTCAAAAGAATAGGGCAATTTAAAAGATATTTTTGAATTGTTGTTTTCTTTGTAAATGTAGCTGTTTCCTTTATTTAAGAGTAAATAGGCAATATTACTTTCAGAAAATGTTACATATAGTTTTGACAAAACCTTTTTTAATTCCCTTGTGTTGATCTCTTTTTCTTCGACAAAGCTCTTTTGGGTTACCAACAAATTTTTATTGTAAGAAAGCATGGACGAACATATTTTAATGAATATTCCTGGCATTCTTAATACAATATCTTTTTTGTCTATACCAAACTCGAGGATAGAACTTTTTTTCAAAAGGTTTAAAGATTTAACTATATGCCGGGCGGAAATAAACGGAATTTCTCTATGAAACTCTTCCCGGACATTTCCGTAGATGCTGTTCAATTTATAATAATTACTCATATAACCAAAAATTAAGTTATCATTGAACGTAAAAAAGTCAATGACATCTCCTTCGTTGGCAGAAGCAGAAACAAAATCAAGTTTATTAAGAAAAGATCCTATTTCTTTCTTGCTTAATAAAGTAAATTCTCTACTAACCTCGATTTGTTTGGTATCCATCTTTTCGATTTTACTATTCAATGTGATCCCTTGAATTTCAAAGGATATGAGCTTATCTTCTACAGTTAATTTAACCAAAGAATCATCTTTTAACTTCGTATCCCTTATAATTCCCTTTAAGTATTGAATTGGAACTGAGGCAACCCCATCAAACGGAAGGAATTCTTTGGTAATATTTAGATATATCTTCGCACATCCATCTGTCGCATAAATTTTGAGAGCCCTGTCATAATAAAAGTAAGCATTTCTGAAGGAAGGTTCAACGGAACCACAGAATGCGTCAAGAAGTTTTGTAATATTTTTTAATTCACCATAAGTCAACCAACCTTCCATTTATTTCATCCTTTAAATAGTGACATTTGATTTGTTTCTGGCAAGTCTTTCAATACCCCTAATTCCCTTAAAGTCTCCACGTTCGTTCTGTTACACCCACTCTTTGCAGCAAAATCTTCTATGGATTTAAACCCGCTCTCTCTTGATTTAATAATATTTTCTGCAGCTTTTTCCCCTAGATTAGGGACCTTGATAAAAGGCACAACAAGAGAATTTCCATCTATCAAAAACTTTTTTGAATCAGACTTGTTCAAATCAACCATTTTAAAATTATAACCTCTGAGCATCATTTCCAATGCCAACTCTAATACGACCATCTCATTTTTTTTGCGAACATCCAAATCCATATTACGCAGTTCAAATATCCTTTTTTTGATGGCATCTCTACCGGAGAAAATGACTTTTAAGTTGAATTCATCACCTTTGACGGTAAAATACGTAGAATAAAAAGCTAATGGATAATGAACTTTAAACCATGCGATTCTAAAGGCCATACTAACGTAAGCAGCCGCATGAGCTTTTGGAAAGAGATATTTAATTTTTTGACAAGAGATGATAAACCATTCAGGCACTTTTAATTCTTTCATTAGTTCAATGTCTTCTTCGTTGATACCTTTGCCTTTTCTCACCTTTTCCATTATCGAAAAAGCACTTTTGGGTGGAGCGCCTTTGGATAATAAATAATTCATTATATCATCTCTACAAGAAATTACCTCGTCTAAAGTTGCAATCTTCCTGTCGATCCAGTTTTTAGCTATTCCAGCCCATACATCGGTGCCATGTGATAAGCCAGATATTCTTACCAATTCAGAAAAACTCTTTGGCCTTGTGTCTTCCAACATCATTCTGACAAAAGTAGTACCAAACTCCGGGACCCCTAACGTTCCAACGGTTGTACCCAATTCATTTTTTAAGTCTATTTTCAATGCTTTTGTAGAAGAGAATAAACTCAAGGTTTTCTTGTCGTCCATGGGAATAGTCATGGGGTCTACCCCAGTTAAATCAGACATCATTTTAATGAATGTAGGGTCATCGTGCCCGAGTGCATCTAATTTTACAAGATCGTTATGTATTACGTGGTAATCAAAATGAGTAGTTTGAACATTTGATTTATTATCATTGGCGGGGAACTGAATCGGTGTGTAATCGTAAACTTCCTCTTCTTTTGGAACTATCATTAAGCCACCGGGATGTTGTCCTGTCGTTCGTTTTACCCCTGTTATCGCCTTGACTATTCTCATTATTTCACTATTTTTTACTATCCCCTGCTCTTCGCAATATTTTTTAGCGAAGCCAAAGGCAGTTCTATCTGCAATTGTTGATATAGTACCCGCTCGAAAAACATGATCTTCTCCGAACATTTTTTCTATGTATTTATGTGCCATGTTTTGGTAATCTCCAGAAAAATTCAAATCTATATCGGGTATTTTGTCACCTTCAAATCCCATGAATGTTTCAAATGGGATATCTTGGCCATCTTTTTTCATTTTTGCTCCACATTTTTCACATCTTTTATCGACAAGATCATACCCTGAACCTATTTCCTCTTTATCAAAAAACTCCACATTTTTACAACTTGGACATATATAATGAGGAGGTAGAGGATTTATCTCAGTTATTCCCAACATAGTAGCCACCAAAGAAGAACCAACGGAACCCCTGGAACCAACCAAGTACCCATCTTCTAAAGATTTTTGTACGATTTTTTGGGCTATTAGATAAAGTACCGCATAACCATGTTTTACGATGGATTCTAGTTCTCTATTCAATCGGCTTTCAACAATTTCTGGTAAAGGATTCCCATATATTTCATACGCTTTTTTCTTCGCAAGTTCTTCTATCTCTACTTCTGCGTTCTCTATTTTTGGAGGATGAAGTTTGTTACTAAGAGGCTTTATTATTTCTATTTGATCTGCAATCTCATTAGTATTGGTTATGACAATTTTCTCGGCTATTTCTTTATCCCCAAAAATTCTTTGAGCTTCTTCTATCATCTCATCAGTTGTACGCAAATATCTGTGTGCAGAAGAAGTCTTTCTCTTTTCCCCTACTTTTAATGCGTTGTAAAAGATTTGATCTTCTTTATCTAAGTAATGAGCGTTTGAGACCATTACAACTGGCATGTTCAATTCGTTACCAAGATTATATATATCTTGATAGATCTTTTTTAATTGTTCTTCTGAAATAGTTTTATCTGATAAAGCGTCCAATGGGGTTAATTCCAGATAATCGTAAAATTTGGCGATTTCGATAATTTCATCATGAGATCCACCTCTGAGATAGGTCTGAAAGATTTCTCCATCTTCGGTTCCACTACTACCTATCAACAAACCTTCTCTCATTCGGGATAGTTCACTTTTTAAAATCCTGGGTACTCTGTAAAAATATTTTACATGGGCATTTGAAACAAGTTTATAAAGGTTTTTAAGACCGGTTTTGTTTTTGACTAAAATAGTCGTATCGTTCGGTTGGATTCTCTTAAAATCTATGAATTTTTTTAATTTTTCAAGATCAGACAACATTTCCACATTCTGGGATTTTGCCATTTCTATAAGTTTTAAAAACACCAAAGCGGTTATATTAGCGTCTTCATGAGCCCTATGGTGTTCAAAACTACCGAGTTTTAGCTCCTCAACTACCTTAGCCAAGCCATAGCTTTTCAAAGTTAACAAGGATTTTGAAAGGGCTACGGTATCTATATAAGTTTGCTCAAAGTGTTCATTATAAACTCTTCTAACCCATTCCCGTATAAAACGGTAATCAAAAATTGCGTTATGTGCAACTAAAACCGCACCTTCTATGAAACTCAAAAATTGAGGTAGGACTTCCTCTATCGGTTTTTCAACTTCCAGCATCTGATTCGTTATACCTGTGAAATTACTTGTAAAGTTTGAGACAGGTTTTCTTGGCTTCACCAAACGATGAAACTTAGACACGATTTTCATATTCTTTATTTTCACGGCACCAATCTCAATAATTTCGTTCATGGCAGGTTCTAATCCAGTGGTTTCCAAGTCAAAAACAACAAACTCAGTTTCACTTATTTTTTTATCTTTTGTCAGCAAACTTATAATATTTACAAATTCATCAACGACATATGCTTGAATCCCAAAAATTGGTTTAATACCTACTGCGACCGCTTTTTCATAAAATTCTGGAATACTTTGAACAACACCAGAATCAGTTATAGCTACCGCCTTATGGCCCCAATTTTTTATCGTCTTCACTATTTCGCCCACATCGAGTAAACCTTCCATAGCACTTAGTTTTGAATGCAAATGAAGCTCCACCCTTTTTGTGGGGTAGTTATCTTTCCTTTCGAGAGTTTCTTCTTTTAACTTAACTATATTTGTAGGTCTAATTGCAAATTCATGACTAAAAGAATCATAAAAAATGCTTCCTTCAATTAATACGTTATCTCCCTCATCTAATTCATTGTTTAAATTATTAGCCGTTTCAGAAAATGTTTTTACAACCGCGGAACTTTTTTTATCAGTGATATAAAGAGTAGATATAGGACCTTTTTCATTGTACTCTTTGTAAAATATTTTCCCGTTAACTACCACGTTACTTCCTTCATTTGAAGGAAGTAACGATAACGGTTGTGGTACCTTTTTAAAATCCCTTCCCATAATTACGACTCTTTCTGTATCATCTAATTTTTTGGAAATATCTGAATTAGACATCAAGTTACTATCCTCGGTATCAGGCCTGTGATAACTATCATCGATAAAAGTGGGTTTTAAACTTTCATCTATCATGATTTGATAAGGGATTCTGTCACCGAGATATTTAAATAAAATATTATCCAATTCCTCTTTTTCTTTTGTTAGCCTGTTTATTACTATCGGTGAGTACGTTTTAAATACTATTTTGTTTTTTTGGTTATATTCTGGCTTTAAAAGTCTTAGATAATCTTTTAAACGATGATTCATTATCAACTGTTGCCAATTTCTTACGATAAATTCAGGTCCTTCATCATTTGTAAAAGAGATTTTGACTTCTCTCTTGAGAAGTCTACTAAAGAAAAGCTTCAATGAAGCTTCATCGATATCTTTACCTATATCCTGTAAATTGATTTCTGCCTCTTCGTCTTTTACAATGATTTCTCCACTTAGTTCAAAAGGAACAAAACCTACATTTTCCATCAAGAAATTTTTAATATCCTGCATTTTTGAAGCTCCTCCTAAAATTTCCATGACAAAAAGCCGTGGCTAATGCGTCTGCTGCATCATCTGGAGTAGGTGTCTTTTCCAACTTCAATAATAATTTTAAAGTCCTTTGAATCTGTCCTTTTTCAGCCCTTCCATATCCTGTAACAGCCTGTTTTATCTGAAAAGGTGTGTATTCATAAATTGGTATATTTTCTTTTTCTAAACAAAGTAGTATAACACCTCTAGCCTCTCCTACCTGTATGGCGGTTGCAACGTTTTTAAAGAAGTACAATTTTTCTACAGCAGACTCATCAGGCTTATAGGTTTCTATTAAGTTTCTAAGCTGTTCGTCTATGTTCAGTAACCTTTTGGGAAGTTCGTCTTCTTTGCTGGTGTATATTACACCATAATCAATTAAGTTGAACATGTTACCTTTTTTTTCAAGGACGCCGTATCCTATCCTTCCGTAGCCTGGATCTATTCCCAAAATTACCATTAAAGCACACTCCAAATACATTCAATTTCTTCTATTTCTTTGGGGATTTCTCTGGACAAGTTTTCGCATCCATTCTCAGTTATTAGAAGATCATCTTCTATGCGAACGCCGATACCCTCTTCTTCTATATAAAGGCCTGGTTCATTGGTAATAACCATTCCTGGTTTTAAAGGAATATTCTTATCTCCTACGTCATGGGTATCCAAACCTAAAAAGTGACTCACAGAATGAAAGTAATATTTTGAAAGTTCTTCATCGGTTTTAATCAATCCTATTTTTTTACAACTTTCTGCTAACGATTTCTTAGCAATTTCATTCAATTCAAAAAGGGTCAAACCTGGTTTTACTTGTGACTGAACTTCTTTCTGGGTATTTAAAACAATTTGGTAAATTTCTGCTTGTCTTGGGGAAAACTGTCTAGTTATGGGAAAAGTTCTTGATATATCCCCACTATAATAATTATATTGTGCCCCCAAGTCCAACAATACTAAATCGCCCTCTTCTGTTTTTCGTTCATTGGCAGAGTAATGTAAAATCGTAGAGTTTGGTCCTGAAGCTACTATTGGTTTAAAAGCAAAATCTTTTACCCCATTTTTTCTTAAAGAAAAATCAAAATATGCCTCCAGCTCGTACTCGTACATTCCAGGTTTTGAATTTTTTATTATGTTCAAAATCCCTTCTCTTGTAATTTCAATAGCTTTCTTAATATTATTGATTTCTTCTTCATCTTTAACAGTTCTCAATTCTGCGATTTTTGCTGAAACATCTTTTACACTGACATATGGAAATAATCTTTGTATTTCTTGAGCAATTAGCTTTTCTTTTGTCAAATTTTCCCAATGAGGAGATTTTAAATACAAATATAGACTCTTAATGTTAAACCTTGATAAGGTGTCTCCAATATATCCATTTAATTCATCCAAAAAAGATATATCTTCTTCTTGAATTTTACTAAACTTAGAACAATGTTCTTTGCTTGGTTTTTCACCAACCCACCTAGCTAACTTTGGATCGTTTCTTTCTATGAATAGTTTTTCAACTGTTTTTGATTCGGTTTTGTGAATTACTAAATAAGCGTTTTCTATATCTAAATCAGTAAAATAATAGAAGTTTCGATCCGGAGTAAAGCTATAGGTTTCGTCCTCGCTTTTTACTGGACTCTTTCCTGAGTAAAGAATCAACATCGAACCTTCTTCCAAACTGCTGCATATTTTCTCTCTTCTACTTTTCACATCAGCCATATTGACCCCTCCTAATCCCAAAAAATCTGTTTTAAAATTCCTTTTTTATTATATCATTAAAATATCATACTTTTATTTAAAGAAATAACTTTTTTAGACGATTATATACTAGAAGTTAATCT
This sequence comes from Petrotoga sp. 9T1HF07.CasAA.8.2, assembly GCF_002895585.1. Taxonomy (NCBI): domain Bacteria; kingdom Thermotogati; phylum Thermotogota; class Thermotogae; order Petrotogales; family Petrotogaceae; genus Petrotoga; species Petrotoga sp. 9T1HF07.CasAA.8.2. The sequence continues at coordinate 14,079 of NZ_AZRI01000027.1, forward strand.
AAAAAAGGAGTGAGTACAATGTTTGATGATGAGAATATAAAGTTAAAAATAAGTGGTGTAAAAACTGATAATTTAGATATTCCAGTAGATAAGTACAGTACTTTTGAAGAAATGGTACAAGACTATATTAACAAAACGAAAGGCGTTTTAACTAAAATAACCATCAATGAAAAAGAAATTCCTTTGAATTATTACGATGAAATAAAGGATTCTTTCTTTGAAGGTGGAGAAGAGGTAGAGTTGGAATTCACATCAAAAAAAGAAGTTTTGTTCGATCTTATCTCCCAATCACTTGAATATATTAGTAAGGTTAGGGAAAATTTAGAAAGGGTTTCAAAAGAAGTTTTGCTTAATACAAACGAAGGGCATAAAATGCTTAACAGTATTGCAGAAGGTTTGCAAGCACTATTAGACGTCATAGAACAAACACGAGCTTTCAGCGAGGAAGATTTTTACAACCCAGGAGACTTAGACGACGTACAAAATGTTGTCCAAGATATAATTAGATCTCAAGGTGAACAAGATTATTTGGAGCTTTCAGACATCATTGAATTTGATTTCAGTGAAGTTTTGTCTACCTTTGAAACGATTTTAAAAAATGCTCAAAAAACTCTTGAGAAAAAAGGGGTGTAATTTGAATGTACAATAATAATCAAAACGCTAACTATTATTTTGAAAACAGTATAAAAACAGCTAGTCCTGCAAAGTTAGTCGAACTTTTGTATCAAAATTCGATCGAAAGAATAAATAAGGCAATAAAAGCTATTGAAAGCAAAAATTTTTCCGAGGCCAATAAACAGATCATAAGAGTTGAAGACATAGTCACAGAACTCAACGTTTCTTTGAATCTTGAAAAAGGTGGAGAGATAGCTAAAAATCTCAGAGCACTATACAATTACATGTATCAAAGATTGTTAGAATCAAATACCAAAAAAGATACTGAAATTTTAAAAGAAGTAAGATCTTTTCTACAAGAGCTCTTAGATACTTGGAAAGAGATTTTGAAAAAAGAAGTCAAAACTTCTCGAGAGTTAAATGCCAAATCCGTCGACCCTAAATTTGATCTTCAATATTAAAAATTCAAAAACCCTCCAAAATCATAAGCGACTTTTGGAGGGTTTTTGTTTAATCAATTCTGAAATCTATCCCATCGTAGATCTTCAACATCTTTATTTCGTGAAGTGATGGCTCCAAAAGCCTTTCTTCAAGAATTTTATCGGTATCTATACTTACGTTTGCAATGACGTCTTCTTCGTCTCCCAATTTAATTAGGGTATCCCCGTGCGGATCTACAGCTATGGAATTTCCACAGAAAGGGATCGAATCTTCAGAGGGCTTACCAACGGCGTTTACACCGATTGCAAACAATTGATTATCTTGTGCTCGTGCGGATGTTCTTACTTCCACTAATTTTTCAAAACCTTTTGGAACAGCAGATGTAATTATTAGTATTTGTGCCCCTCTAAGTGCCATTATCCTATATAATTCAGGAAAGGCATGATCATAACAAATTGATAAACCTATTTTTATACCCTTCCAATCTATTATCTCAATAGACGTTCCTTCGGAAAGTCTAAACTTTTCTTTTGGAAAAACAAAGATTTTTCTATACTTACCAAGTAATTTACCTGATTCATCTATTAAAATCGAGGTATCGTAATACTTGCCAATTATTAAAGGGTCTTTTTCTAAAATGTTTGCAACAATAGAGATGTTGTATTTTTTTGCTATTCTTACAACTTCTTGAGTTGTTTCTCCGTCAGGTATAATTTCGGCAAGATTTTCAGCGTAATTGTTAATACTTTCAAGATCGTATCCTATGTTAAAAAACTCTGGTAGAATGTATAAATCCGCCTTTTTTACTTCTTTTGAAATCAATGAATCTAACTTTTTAAGGTTTGTTCCTTTGTCGTTCAATTTTGAATTTAATTGTACTAAACCAAATATTTTTTTCATGTTGATGTCCCCCACTGTATAATGTGTATGGATGTGAAACTATTTGAGAGTGGCTAGTAAAAACTCTATTCCCCTTCTTTTTATTCTTACATCGTTCAACTTTACAATTATATGTTCTATTTTTGAAGAATCCACACGTTCAATTTTAGATCTGTTATATAACGAGGATAACTCTAATTCTAACGCTTTTCTCATTAATTTATACTTTTCAAAATGCAATTCGTATCTACTAATACCTTGAGTTTCCTTTATTTTCTTATCTACATCCTTTATTTGTTCTTTAAGATCTCTGACTTCTCTTTCCATTTTATTTATTATACTTATATCCGGTTTTGAAAGATCTTCAGAGATATCCCACGTAAATTTAGGATATACGATGTTAACTTTTGAGCCTTGATCATCAGAAAAAGTATTTAAAGATAGCTTAGGTATTTTTAACGTTAATATCTCTTTTGGCTTGATCGTCCCATCAAATTCTTCTAATTCGTTCTCTAACAAATCGGTTTTTATTGCTTTTTGAGGTAATCTTATCTCTTTTTTCTTGTGAGTAGGATTAAAAAACCGTAGAGTCATCCCTTCTTTGTCTATTGAGGGTTTCATATTCACAAATTCTATATTTTCGTCCACTGAAGAATAGAATTTATGAACCACCCTGGCCTGGTTTTCTAAGCTTGAATTATTAATATGTTTATAAAACAATAAAGGTGGATTGATAAAGGAATTTTTGTATTTCAAAAAATCATTTTTTGGTGATATACAAAAGGCGGTCTCGATTTTCATTTTTCTTTTTACTTCTGCTCCAGGAGTATACATTACGGGACCGGCATCTCCAATTCTTCCTTTTACGTTTTCGAGAGAAAGCCAACTTACGGATCTTAATAAAATTAAAGAAACAGCTTTTTTTGAAGAAAACGCCCCAGACGGGGTCAAGGATGTCGTAGAATGTGTGGTATAACTATAAATCCCTTTTGCCATAAAGGCTGCAAAATAGTCATCCTTTTCTAAACCAACGTAGTCCTTCATAGGAAAAACGTTATTAAAAGCGATTTCTCTTGCAGCAACTAAAAACTTTTTCATTTCTTCTTCAGGTTCCTCATATTTTATTTCGTATGGTCTTTTTACAGAATCAAAAGGAGCACCGGCATTTATATCTCCACCTCCGATTAAGGATAAAAGTAATCCATAATCTGATCCTTTTCCCAAAGATTCAATTTCGATGTTGATATAGGGCAATTCTGAAAATGTCAAAGAAAGAGTGAAATCAACTTCTTTACTTGTAAAATCAAGAGCTATTTTGGAGTAGTTATCTGATCGTGCTTTCAATCTCATTCCTGAGAAAGTTAAGTTCAGTTCTTTATCAAAGGCAGAAGAGTATTCATCACCCTTGTCTTCTACCAAAACTGGTTTGATTAAATAATCCTTATTTTCCTTTTTAATATGAAGTTTCCCATTTTCGACGATGGCTTTGAAATGTTTGTTCTCCCAATGAAAACTATTTATTGGTTTTTCCCAATATCTTACTTTATACTTTTTTAAATCAACTTTTGATAAACTACCTGATGGTGCAGAAAATCTATAAAGGGTTTCTTTATTTTCAAATAATACAGGCAATTCCTGAGGATTCAAATTTAGGCAAGTGTAACCTAAAGGTAAAACCTGATCTACCTTATCCAAAACTTTATTTAAAGTTGATTCAAAAATCTCTTTAATTTTATTGTATCTTTCTTCCATGTCTTCATGAATCTGATCTACTCCTACTCCGCCTATGCTGTCGTGGACTAAGTTCATCACTAAATATTCCCAAGCTTTTTGTATCTCTTTATCGTATTCAGAATTATCTACGATAGCAATTAACGGCTCTAATACTTTAGAGAGGATATATTCAGAGTGCCAATTCATAATTTTTAAATACTGTCTTGTTGATAAACTACCAGGAAATACCGAAACAATACTTCCATCCATGAGTTCACCAACGTATTCTCCAATTAAAGATGGGTCTTCTTGGTTAAAATACTCTTTTATAAACTCATCTGGAAAAACTGTTTTTAATTCTCCATCAGTGGGATCTTCTGGCACAGGGTCCAGGTCGTATCCGTTTAGTAAAGGAAGGTAATTAGTTTTTGAATATTTTTTTAGCTTGTTAATTTCCAACTCCAATCTTTTTTCCATAACTTCTGGATAATCTTTCAACCTCATGATATTCCTATAACTATCTAGTAAATATATTCCATGAATTTTGCTACCATCAGGACTGCTCCAAGTAAACCCAATTTTTGGAAATTTCATTTTTAAACCTCTCCAGAGGAAACAACTTTCTATTTCACATTGAGAATTAATTTGTGCAACTTGAGACAAAAAGCCAAAATTATCCAATAACCAGCCTATCTTCATAATATTTCCAAACTTTTTAGCTTCCTGATTCCCCAATATAATATTTCTAATTGAGCTTTCTTCAGAGACTCTCCAATCAATTTGTCCGTAGTATGGCCCAAAAGCTATGTTTTTAGAGTATTTTTTCAATTCGTCTTCTGCTTTTTTTCGTTCTTCTCCTTGAAAATTGCTTAGATAATCTTTCACCAGCAACATTTGCCCATCTAACACGAATTTGTATTCAGGATTATTATCAATTAACTGGAAGAGTTTTTGAAATAAACTTGGTAACATTTTTTTTGTTGCGTCAGTGGGAGCGAACCATTCTCTATCCCAATGAGTGTGTGAAATGATGTAGTACATCTCTTCGCCTCCAATTATCCTTTAATTGAACCAGCCTGTATTCCTTGTAAGAGTTGTCTCTGAAAGAATATTATTATTATCAAAATTGGTATCATACCAATTACTATAGCTGCACTAAGTAAACCCCAATCTATACTGTAAAGTCCCAAAAATCTGTACATTGCAACTTGGAAAACAGTCTTACTAGGAGAACTTATTAAGATCATAGGTAAAACAAATTCATTCCATGCAAATCTGAAAGTGAATATGAAAGATATACTTAAACCAGGCCAAGATAAAGGCATTATTACTTTAGTAAATCTTTGCATGGTTGAGGCACCGTCAAGCGCTGCTGCCTCTTCTAAAGAAATAGGGATGGTATCAAAATGATTTTTGAGAATAAAAATATTCAACGGTATTATTAAAACCTGATAAGCAAGAATTACTCCAGCATATGTGTCTAATAAACCCATCCTCTGAAATATCAAATAGAGCGGGATTGTGTTCATAGTTATAGGAATCATAAAAACTCCCATTACTGCAGCTAAAAGTTGCTTTTTTCCTTTGAAGTGGTACCTTGAAAAGGAAAATGCTGCTAATGCTGAAATTATAACACATAGTAAGGTTGCTGGAACCGCTACTATAATACTATTCAGAAAACTTCTCATCATTTGGTCATCTTGAAAAAGAATTTGATAATTTTGAAAGGTCACTTCTTTAGGAATTAAGCTAGGAGGAAATTCTCTTGCTTCCTCCGGTGTTTTCAGTGAAGTAACAAACACCCAAAATATAGGCATTATCGTATAAACAGCAAATATAACAAGAATGATAAATAATATGGCTCTAATTGTTTTATTCTTTTTGGTCATGCCTCCTCACCTCTCAATGCTCGTAGATAAAGGAAAGAAACTGTCAAATTTATAATGAGTAGAACTATTCCTATGGCCGCACCAATAGACAGATTACCTTGCTCAAAACCTTGTTTATACATATACAAAGATGCCGTTGTAGTAGACATTAAAGGCCCTCCTCCTGTCAATACCAACTGAAGATCAAAAAGATTTACACTCCACATAGAAGTAAGGATCAAATTTATCCCTAAAAAAGGTGCCAACAAAGGCAGCGTTATATTGAAAAAACTTTGAAGTGGACCAGCACCATCAATTTTAGCTGCCTCATACAAATTTCTATCGATTGTCAACAACGAGGATTCTTGAAAAAGTATAGAAAACGGCGTACCGAACCATATATTAGCTATCAATAAGGATATCAAGGCCATATTTGGATCTGATATCCAATTTACAGGCTGCATTCCTACTCTTATAAGCAAACCATTTATCAATCCAAAATAATCGTTGTACATCCATTGCCAAGAAAATCCAACAATAGTGGCTGACAAAAGCCATGGAAGTATAAAAAGAACTCTAAAAAATTTAGTTCCCCAAACTCTTTCAATTAAAATTCTGGCTATTAAAAAGCCTATAAAAATTTGAAAAAATACCGATCCTAATACAAAAAAGAGTGTAACTTTTAAAGATTGTAAAAAATATTCATCTTGAAAAATTTTTACCCAGTTTTGGAAACCAACAAAGGGCCAAACGTTGTTTATATTAGTAGTCTTGACATTATGCAATGAAATGCTGAAATTCCAAAATACAGGAAAAATCATCAAAAAAAACATTATGGACAAAGCAGGGAGTAACAATAAAAAAGGCATCCACTTTTTCCTTTGCATTGATTCACCACCTCCGTCTATTCTTCACTAAAAGCAGCCTCCTTTAAAGAAGGAGGACTGCTGTGTTAAAATTTTTACTTTTAAGGAATCCCTTAGAAGATCAAAATTTCTTCAACCTTTTTTGAAGCATTTTTCAGGGCATCCTCTGGAGTTTTTACGCCATAATAGACTTCTTCTATTGCTATTCGCAGTGACTCAGCTATTTGAGGATATTCGGGAATATTTGGTCTTCCTTTCCCAATTGCCACCGCTTTCATAAGATCCTCGAAGAAAGGTATCTCATTTTCAAGAGTCGATTTATAGGGATCTTGTTCGGCTATGGTTTTTTGTGTGGGCAAGTAAACGTATTTAGCCAAAACTGGAGTTAAAACTTCTGGATCAAGCATTATAGTCATCAATTCCCATGCTAACTCGGGATGCTGGGATGTTGAAGGAATAGCTAACAGCCAACCACCCATCATCGTTGAACTTTTCATACCCTCTTCTGGAACTGGAAATCCTGGTATCATACCAATTTGATTGAAATCAAATCCTTCAGGAAATTTCCCTAACAACCAACTTCCTTCGATCATTACGGCAAATCTCTTATCAGCAAATTCTTGGCCCCATTGATGTTGAACTTGTGGCCTTATACCTATCTCTACTTGATCTCTCAAGAAAGTTAGTGCCTTTACCCCTGCCTCGCCATAAAAAGCCGGGTAATACTCTCCATCTTTCTGTTCGAGAATTTCTCCACCATTCATCCATAGATATGGAAACCACATATCAGGTGAATGACTAGCAGCAACCAAATGCATCGGTAATATGCCCTTTTTCATAGTAACAGGAGCTAATTTCTTATAAGCCTCAATGTATCCATCCCAAGTTTTCAGCATTTCGGGATCTACGCCTGCTTCTTCTAACAAATCTTTCCAATACCAAGTTACTCGTGCGTCTGTCCAAGTCCAGATGCTGTAAAACTTGCCATCAAACTTTGAACCGTCTACATTTGCAGGATAAAATTCATCAATCCTTCCCCAAGAGTTAACTTCCTTTGTAATATCTTTTAGAAAACCTGATTGTGCAAACTCTCCCAACCATATTTGATCGACTGAAACTAAATCTCTTGGAGTTTTTCCAGCAGTCAAAGTGATAAGTTTAGACCTCGTATCATCGTATGGAAGTACTTCGTACTCCATAGTGATCTCCATATCTGGATGTCTTTTGTTCAACTCTTCTAAAGCTACTGAAATCAACATGTGCCACCTATCCGCAGGAGCAGCAAATGTTCCAGTTAAAACGACTTTTTCCATTGCTAAAGCCATACTCGAAAAAATAATAACAAATAACACAAAACTCACTAAAAACTTCCTACTCATCTTGATTCCTCCTCACTTGATTTTTTGCCCTGTTGAATCACGCCATACAACTTCAACGGGCAAAGTAATTTTGAAATCCTCGCTATTATTTTCACCCTGAATAATTGAAACTAAATATTTTGCTGCTACCTCACCTATATTTCGTAAAGGTTGCCTTACTGTGGTAAGATTTGGAAAGATACTTTGGGCTATTGGTCTATCATCAAATCCATATAATTTCATTTTTTCTGGTACTGAAAGACCTCTTACTTGCAACGCCGTCAAAGTACTTACCGCTACGATATCGTTACAACAAAAAATAGTATCTACATGGTTCTTCAAACATTTGTCTATAGCTCTGTCCATCTCATTTTTCCCCACTATTTCACTATAAACGGGAATATTATGCTCTTTACAAGCGTCAAACATTCCGTTATATCTTTCTTTCACGGAACTAATAGAAAAATCTTCTTCAGTGAAAAACATTATAGATTTAACCGTTGAATTGTGAATAAGTTCTTTAGTTAAGTTATAAGCACCTAAGTAATTATCAGACTGAACGAGAGGTTTTCTAATATCGTTAACCGTTTTATCTACAAAAACCATAGGAACCTCTTTTTTTAATAACCTTTTGAAGATTTCATCTTCTACCAATTCTTTTGTAGGAAGGATTATATATCCTTTTGGGTTAGAAGAGAGAATATATTTCATTTTTAATTTCGTTATAGCGGAATTAGAATCTATAAACTGAACGAAAGGTTCGTATTCTGTGTTGTGATAAGCCTTCTCAATCCCCGCCAATATCTCAAAAGATAAATATTCATGTGAAATAGGAAGAACAACACCTATTTTGCTTTTTTCTTGCATTGGACTTGAAGAAGGCCCTTTTATTGGGGAGACAAATGTCCCCAAACCTTGAATCCGATAAAGGTAACCTTCAAAAACTAATTTATCGAGTGCTTTCCTGACAGTTTCTCTACTTACTTTAAATTCCTTGGCTAAAGCCTTTTCTGATGGTATCTGTTCATCAGGATGATACGTTCCATTTTCTATATTTGTTATCAAAAACTCCTCTATTTGTTCGTATTTTGGTTTGTTATTCATATTCCTTCACTCCTTATGTACGTACATGTCTAGACATATTATAACAATACAATTAAAATAAACAAAATCCGAATAACTGTAATTATATCCATTTAGAGGTAATTATTTGCGATTAAAGGGATTTTCCTCCATTTTTTAAAGAATTAGAAAAAATTATCAAAATAATAGTATAATTAAAAAACCTGATATCCCTACAACTGCAACCGCAAAAAAATATGTAAGATTGAGGAGGAAATATTTTGACTAATTTCAAAGAACAAGCTCATAAAATCTTAGAAGAAAGTCTTGTAATCGATGCACACTTTGATTTACTAATGGATGTAGCAAATCAAAGGAAATATGGGATTCACAAAGTTATAGAAAACGATCATCTTGACAATTTTCGTAAAGGTGGATTAAATGCCGTAGTTTCCTCTTTGTTTATCGAAAGCTTTTTAACCCCTGAAATCTCATTAAGAGAGGCTTTAGACCAAATCAGTTCATTTTACAAGGAATTAGAAGAATCAAGCGATTATTTAATGTTATGTAAATCCTACGAAGATATAATTAAAGCAAAAGAAAGTAATAAAATCGGAATATTTTTATCTTTTGAAGGAGTTGAACCTCTATACAACGATTTAGATTTACTCGATATCTTTTACCGTTTAGGTGTAAGATTTGTCGGGCTGACTTGGAGTAGAAGGAACTACGCTGGTGATGGAAGCAAGTTTCTACCGCCAGACCCCAAGAAAAACTCGAACGGTTTATCTGATTTTGGAATTGATTTAGTTAAAAAAGCTCAAAGCTTAGGTATGGTAATAGATGTTAGCCATTTAAACGACAAAGGATTTTGGCAAGTTATCGAGCTTAGTAAAGGACCTATAATAGCTTCCCATTCTGATTGTAGAAAGATAGTAAACTTAGAAAGAAACCTCTCTGATTCACAGATAAAGGCGATAGCAGATACCGATGGAGTAGTAGGAATAAACGCCTATAACAAAATCGTATCGAATGATCCGGAAAAAGCCAATGTTGATGATTTAGTTAAACATATAGATCATATTGTAAATTTAGTAGGTATTGAGTATGTTGGTTTAGGATTTGATTTCTGTGAGCACCTAAAAAAATTCAACCCCCAGTTTGTGAACGAACTTAATCCATCCCCATCTTTTCAAGTTTTAGATAACCATTCAAATATTGTATTACTCGTTGAGAAATTACTACAAAGGGGATATGGTGAAGAAGATATAAAGAAGATATTAGGAGAAAATTTTTCAAGGGTGTATAAAAAGGTACTAATTCATTAGAAATTTTAAATTAGTAATTTATAAAAATATGATAAAATAAAAAAGTACAAAACCATATTAGGGAGTTAAGGGATGCCAGGATATTTAACACACATTATCTTCGGTCATAAGATTTTTCCAAACAGTTTGAAAAATGTGAAGATGTTTAACCTTGGACTGATGGGCCCAGATATTTTTTATTACAATATTTCTGATCCCAAATATCACATTATTGGTGAAACGTTGCATAATGTTGATTTGACAAGGTTAATAAGAGAGATTCAAAAGGAAAGTCCAGAGTATGCCTTAGGTTTATACCTACATTCTTATCTTGATATGAAAATACATCCATTAATACATATCATAGAAAGAAACACTGGCAAATCACATACTAAAATAGAAACCTTGATAGATGCAGCTTTATTGAAAAAAGAATGGAACACTACTGTTTTCAGGTTAGACAAGCATTTTTTCCCCAACAAATTACCAGCCAGGTTTATGAGGATCTTTGATGAAGTTTTGTATGAACATTACGAGATAGAAGATGTGAATATTAAAAACTTGTATGATGTTTTTTTGAAAAACTTTTTCTTCTTATACAAATGGTATCCTATCAAGGCGGTTGCTTCGTATGTGCTCTACGTTGTTTCCGTGGGAAGATTCAATTACAAGGACTATTTTATATTTAGAACCCCTTCCTTGGATATTCTGAATGATTTTGGAATTGAAACATTGTGGAAAGAGTCTTTGGATGAGATTGATCAACTACTATCCGAAAAATTTAATTAAAACTAATGAAAAAGGGATGTGAAACTTTAATATGGCAACAGGTAATTTAGTAGTAATTGTTGGACCTATGTATTCTGGCAAAACTTCCGAATTAATCTCTTTCATTGAAATTTACAACCTTGGTAAAAAGAAAATAAAAGTCTTCAAACCTTTGTTAGATAACCGATACAATGAAACTTACATTGTATCCCACTCTAATACATCTGTTAAAGCCATTCCCATCAATAACTCCGCTGAAATTTTGCCTAAACTTGATGGAGACGAAAAAGCGGTTTTTATAGATGAAATTCAGTTTCTAGACGAGCCCCTTAGAGAAGTTGTTGTCGAGATGATCAATTCAGGTAAGGATGTTTATTGTGCTGGCTTGGATTTGAGTTATAAAAATAATCCATTCAAAGTTACTTCACTTTTAATGGCTCATGCAGACACGGTAATTAAAAAGAAAGCCGTTTGCCATGAATGTGGGGAGTATAGAGGTACAATATCTTACAAGATCGTTGAAAATGGTGGAGAAATAGATGTTGGGGGATTTGAAAAATATATCGCCGTCTGTAGAGATTGCTACTTGAAGTTGAATGAAAAAAAACAAAATCAAGATAAAAAACTGAAACAAGGGGGTTGATCTATGAGAATTACAAGCATCTATGATAACACAGAATTAGCCAATAAAGTGAAAATCCCTTGGTTGGGCTATGGGACGTACAAAGCCCATGGAGATGAGTTGATAGAGGGTGTAAAGTACTCTTTAAGTATAGGATACAGATTGATAGATACTGCAGAAATGTACGAAAACGAAGAAGAGATAGGTAAAGCAATCAGGCAAAGTAAAATACCGAGAGATGAAATTTTTATAACCTCCAAAGTATGGAATACGAACCAAGGTTTTGAAAGTACTTTAAACTCTTTTGAAAATTCATTAAAAAGATTGGGAACAGATTATTTAGACTTATACTTAATTCATTGGCCTGTAAGTGGAAGATATATAGAAACCTGGAAAGCTCTTGAAAAGCTGTATAAGGAAGGTAGAGTAAGGGCTATTGGTGTGAGTAACTTTTTAATTCATCATCTCCAAGATATAATAAACAACTGTGAAATTACCCCTATGGTGAATCAAGTAGAATTTCATCCATACTTACTGCAAAGAGATCTTTTGGATTTCTGTCAAAGAAATAAGATACAGCTAGAGGCTTGGAGTCCATTAATGAGAGGAAGAGTTCAAAATATACTTCAGATAGTTGATATAGCAAATAAGTATAAAAAAACTCCCGCACAAATAGTATTGAGATGGGACTTGCAACATGGGGTGGTAACCATTCCAAAATCTGTGCACAAGGAAAGGATAAAAGAAAATGCTGATATTTTCGACTTTGAACTAACAGAGGAAGAAATGAAGATAATAGACAATTTAGATCAAAGTAAAAGATTTGGGGCAAATCCCGATGATTTTTAAGGTTAACATAGCTTTTAACAAGATTAATTGATTTTTCAACAATGAAATGATATAATATGAAAGCGTCATTACAGGAGGCTGGGTCCTGCGCAATAGGAACCCGCGAAACTGGTCAGGCCTGGAAGGGAGCAGCCATAAGCGGAGATTTCTATGTGCAGCAGGGTTACCCAGCCATCTTTAATAATTTTGGAGGTACGAATAAATTGACTCAAAAAAAGAAAAATAATAACGAATATGAAGATGTTCAAATATACGGTCCTGAAGATATTGCTTTCATGAAAGTTGACGAAGTAATAAAAAAAGTTAATAACGATCTGAACCCTGTAAAAGAAAAAGAAATCAAAAGAACACCCTCTTTTGAGCATTACTACACCGAAAACCCAACTTCAGAACTAACGGTAAAAGAATTAGTTTTAATATTAAGAAATGGGCATAAGTATCTTTTTAAAGCCCCTTCTGGAGTGTATGGAAAGAAAAGGATAGACAGGGCAAGCATTTTATTAATCGAAAAAGTAGAATTAACAAATGAAAAAGTTTTGGACATGGGATGCGGATATGGTGTAATAGGTATATCCTTAAAAAGAGAGTTTCCGGACATAGATCTGTATATGAGTGACGTAAACAACAGAGCAGTTGATTTTTCTAAGATAAATGCCAAAAATAACAACGTGAACGCTGTGATCAAACAAGGAAATCTATTCAAACCATGGGAAGATGACTACTTCGATGTTATTGTTAGCAACCCTCCAATAGTTGCAGGTAAAGAAGTATTACATGAACTAATCGAAGAATCTTATCACCATTTGAATGAAAATGGCAAGATATATTTAGTTGCTTACCACAATAAGGGTGGGAAAGCATTAGAAAGTTACATGGAACAAATTTTTGGCAACGTAAAAGAGTTGGAAAAATCCGGAGGTTTTAGAGTTTATCTTTCGATAAAGAGGGGCTAAGATGTTTTTTGGATGCAAAAATCTTTCTTTCAGTTATTATGAAAAAAAAGTACTAACGAATATCAATTTAGACGTCAAAAAAGGCGAGTTTATCGGTTTAGTTGGGAGTAATGGAAGTGGGAAATCTACGCTTCTAAAGCTTCTATGTGGTATTTTATTCCCTCAAGAGGGAGAAGTAATTATCAAAGACCAAAAATTAGATGAACATAATAAAATAAAGGTCGGTTATATTTTTCAAAACCCTGAAAATCAAATTATAGGGGTCACGGTTGAAGAGGATGTGGCTTTTGGGTTAGAAAACATAGGGGTCCCAAGAGAAAAAATGCTAGAAAGAATCGAATGGGCACTTTCAACGGTAGGGTTGGAAGGGTTGAACCACGCAGACCCAAATGCATTATCTGGAGGGCAAAAACAAAGACTTGCAATAGCCTCCATTCTGGCAATGGAACCTGAGATTATACTCATGGATGAACCTACTTCCATGTTAGATCCAAAAGGTCGAAATGAAATCTATAAAGTTATACGCAATCTCAGAGAAATAGGAGAAACGATCATAATTGCCTCTCATCATTATTCTGACCTGGAGCATGTAGACAAAATAATCGCTCTCAACGATGGAGAGATTGTTTATGAAGGGGAGAAAGATCAATTTTACAAAAGTAACGTTATTCAATCTGAACTACCTTTCAACGAAAAAATAAAAAGACAATTTAATGCTGATTTAAAAGAGTTGGTTGATGAAATATGTCGATAATGTTTGAAGATGTAAGTTTTACTTACGCATTGAATACACCTTTTCAAAAGACAGCCCTAGCAAATATAAATCTGGAAATAAAAAAAGGGGATTTGTGGTTATTCGTTGGACATACAGGATCTGGGAAAACTACATTGATAAGTTTAATGAATGGATTGCTTCTACCCCAACAAGGAAGAGTCTTAGTTGAGGGATTATCCACAAAAGACAAAAAGGTCAACATAAAAGATATCAGAAAGAAGATAGGCATAGTTTTTCAATACCCTGAATCCCAATTTTTTCTTCCCACTGTAAAGGAAGAAATAATGTTTGCACCAAAAAATTTTGGGGTTCAACTAAGTGATGATTTACTAAAGTATTATTTAGAGTTGGTAAAGTTACCGGAATCATACCTCGAAAAAAATCCATTCGAACTCTCAGGTGGAGAAATGAGGAAGGTAGCTATTATCTCTGTTCTCTCATATAACCCTGATTATATAATCTTTGACGAACCCACTGTTGGATTAGATTACGTAACAAAAACTTCTATATTCAACCTTATAAAAGAACTTCACAACTTGGGAAAGACAATAATAATATCAACCCATTGGATAGACGAATTCGCCAGTTTGAAACCTAACGTACTGCTGTTAAAAAATGGAGAAGAAGCTTTTAAAGGCAATTTTGACGAATTTGTTTTACTGGATGAAAAAACTCTCTTGGAAGCTGGTATAATATTCAATGAAAAGATGCAATTGTATAAATGTGCTATAAAAACCGGGAAAAAGGAATTGGCTGAAAAGATTTCATCTATTTAAATAAAATTGAGGGGATGATGAAAATTGAAAAGGATTCTGATGTTATCTATTTTTGTTTCAATCTTTTTATTGCAGTTATTTTCTCAGTCTAGTGAAGTTATCGATCTAAGAAGAAGTTTTTTGATTTACACAGAAGGTGATTCCAGTATTGGTTCTTTGTTAGAACAATATTTAAAAAATGATCTCGAAGAACAAGGCAAATATAAGGTATTATCAAAAGATGATCTGTTATTAGAAAATCTTAGAGAAATGCTCGAAAATGAAGATTACATGAAGAAAAATCTAGATGCGGATTTTTTAGTCCATATTCAAATACTTGAAAGCTTTCCTAACTTAGAGAAAACCGAAGAATTAATATGGTGGGAGTACCGTATACTAGCGAAGGTCAACGTCGTCAAAATTTCCACAGGAGAAAACATCTATTCCAAACTTCTTACTTCAAGTGGCACCTCATATATAAATGCTAGTACAAGTGATTTTGAAGCGATATACTATTCAAGAAGATCCGCCGCCAATAATCTTGCCTCTTCTATCTCTACGGAGTTGAACAAACTTTTTAAAATAAAAGCCAATATTATATCTATAGAAAATAAATATGTTCATATAGATGCTGGCAGAAACGTTGGAATAAGAGAAGGTATGATGTTTGAATTTGTAATCACTAAAGAATTGAATGGAGAGTTCTATGACCTTCACGGTGGGAAATTGATAGCCGAAGAAGTCTGGGATAACAACAGTTTGTTAAAGATACTCGAAGCCCCAAAAAATTTCAACTACCGAGATGAAAATGTTTACGTATTAGAAAATCCAACTCTCTCTCCAATAAGAACCATCACAGGAATATATTACGTGAACGAAGGATTTGAAAAAAACGGTGTCGGGTTCGAAGCTGGATTCGATAACTATGAACACTTATATACTGGATTCTCTTTTGTATTTTTGTTCGATGAAAGCACATTTGATGGAGATTTTGATTTCAAATTAGGTTATCTTAACTATCTATCAGAAACGGACGCAACCCTTTTATTGGGGATCTTAGTTGGGGTGAAAAGTGTTACAGCTTCGGATGACGCATCCGCTGTTTACTTTAAACTATCACCAGTTATAGATTATAGTTATTATATAAACGAAACCTCTGGACTATACATAGAAGCGGGATATAATTTCCTATTCCCCATAGAAGAAGTAGGAAATATCGAAACGACAAATGATTTTAAAATCAGTGCAGGATTCACTTTTAGATTCTAATATATTAGAATTTAAAGCAGAGGTTTGATGGAGGTGTGTTTATCATGTTTAAGCTTCGTTCCGAATACGAACCTCAAGGCGATCAACCAAAAGCAATAGAAGAACTCTCTTCTGGGATCAATAAAAATTATAGGTTCCAAACTTTACTGGGTGTTACTGGATCTGGTAAAACATATACAATGGCTAATATTATTGCAAACGTGAATCGACCAACTTTAGTCCTCTCCCCGAATAAAATCTTAGCCGTTCAACTATACAACGAATTCAAAGAGTTCTTCCCGGAAAATAGAGTCGAATTTTTTATAAGTTATTACGATTACTATCAACCGGAAGCGTACATCCCTTCTCGAGACATATACATAGAAAAAAATGCGGACATAAACGATATTTTAGTTAAAATGAGGCTCTCAACGTTAAAATCAGTTTTAACAAGGAGAGACGTAATTGTAGTTTCAAGCGTCTCAGCTATCTATGCATCAGGAAACCCTGATGATTTTTCAAACATAAACCTTTATCTGAGAGTGAATGAAGAGTATTCTAGAAGAGAAATCTTAATTAAACTTGGTAAAATGCAATACACAAGGCAAGAAAAAGATTATCTCGGTGGAACGTTCAGATGGAAGGGTGATGTTTTAGAGATATTCCCTCCTTACGAAGATTTTGGAATAAGGGTAACTTTTTTCGATAACGAAGTCGAAAAGATCGAAGCACTTGACGTATTCAACAGAACCATAATAGAAGAATTTGATAAAATTACTATTTATCCAGCGAAAGAATTTGTAACCAGTCAGGAAAAGATTTTTTCAGCTATTGAAAGAATAAATGCCGATCTGCAATCCCAAATAGAATATTTCAAAAGGGAAGGCAAACTTTTAGAAGCTCAACGAATAGAGCAAAGGGTAAAACAAGATTTAGAATTCCTTCAAACATTAGGATATTGCAAAGGGATAGAAAATTATTCAAGGTATTTCGATGGTAGGAATCCTGGAGACTCTCCATGGACACTTTTGGATTACTTCGACGAAGATTTCGTTACCTTTATTGACGAATCTCACATAGCGGTACCACAGTTAAGGGCAATGTTCAGAGGGGACTACGCGAGGAAGAAAAACTTAGTTGACTACGGATTTAGATTGCCGTCAGCTTTAGATAACAGACCTTTAAGATTCGAAGAGTTTTTGGAAAGAACCAATCAAATTATCTTTGTATCAGCTACCCCGGGGCCATTCGAAATGGAAGTATCAGACCAAATAGTTGAACAAATAATCAGGCCTACGGGACTTGTGGATCCAAAGGTTGAAGTAAAATCGACAGAAGGGCAAGTTGACGACTTCATTTCCGAAGTAAAAGAGGTTGTAGAAAGAGGAGAAAGGGCACTGGCGGTAGTTTTAACGAAGAAAGATGCAGAAATCCTCTCAGACCATTTGAACCTAATGGGCATTAAATCACTATATCTACACTCTGAACTCGATACAATTGAAAGGTCAGAGGTAATAAAAAAAATAAGAAACGGCGAAATTGAAGTAGTTGTTGGTGTAAACTTACTTAGAGAAGGGTTAGATTTACCGGAAGTTTCTCTCGTTGCCATTATGGATGCAGATAGAGAGGGATTTTTAAGATCTGAAACAACATTGATTCAAACGATTGGTAGGGCTGCAAGAAACGTTCAAGGAAAGGTATTACTATACGCAGACAGAATAACGGAGGCGATGAAAACTGCCATCGATGAAACAAACAGAAGAAGAGAAATACAGATTCAATACAATATAGATAACAACATCACTCCAAAAAGTATCATTAAAAAATTACCCGAAGACATGTTTGCACCATTCAAAGATAACGAGGTAAAAGAAGAAGATTATATATTCGCTGTAGAGGAGAACCTCTCTCCGGATGATTACTTGGCTATGCTTGAAGAAAAAATGTACGAAGCAGCCTCCGAATTAAAATACGAAGAAGCAGCGAGGTACCGGGACGAGATCAAAAGGATAAAAAGAAAATACAACATCAAGCAAAATTAACTCTAAAAAACAATTTAAAAAGGTGTAGAATTTCTACACCTTTTCTTTTTTTTGATTTGGGTGAATGCTTCTCACCTTCTTTCTCAAAAATCTATCCGTGTCAAAAAAGAATCTGAAAAGACCCCAAATGAATATAAAAAATATACATAATGTAACCCACAACATTTCAACTTCTCCCATCACCCCAAAAATGCCTGTCCCTCTTATGCCAGTAATGATAAATGCCAAAAGCCACTCTTTACTCAAAAGAGCTACAATGGTTATAGCAAAAAGAATCCACGGCTGGTTAATAACCAAAGAAAACACAAACAAAGAAGCCAAACCGGCAATCCATAGGATTATTCTGTAGATATTTCGACCTTTACTTTTACTCTCTTTTAAATCTCCTGCCAACTCTGACACCTCCAAATTTATTCTTCATCTTCGTTAACCTTCAACAAAGCCAGGAAGGCCTCTTGAGGAATATTGACTTTACCAATCTCCCTCATCCTTTTTTTACCTTCTTTTTGCTTTTCTAGCAATTTCATCTTTCTGGTCACATCTCCACCATAACACTTCTGAAGGACATCTTTTCTTAAGGCTTTAATAGTGGATCTTGCGATTATCTTACCCTTGCAATATGCTTGGATAGGTATCTCGAATTGATGTCTAGGAATTAAATCTCTTAATTTATCCACTAATTTTCTTGCAAGTGTATAACTCTGGCTCTCATGAACAACGTAAGATAAGGCGTCAACTTTCTCTCTATTTATTAAAATTTCTAACTTCACTAAATTAGACTCTTTGTACCCTGTTATCTCGTAATCCATTGAGGCGTAACCTTTACTGATAGCCTTCATCTTATCGAAGAAATCGAAGATCAAATCAGCCAAAGGAATTTCAAAATGTAAAACCACCCTATTTTTACCTGCATTTGATACATGAGAAAAATTTCCTCTTTTTTCGACTTGAGCAAGATTTATCAAATCTCCCATATAATCAGGTGGCGTGATAATATCCAACTTGCAAAAAGGTTCGTAAACTTTTTCTATCAAATCTTCATCTGGAAACTCTGAAGGATTTGTAATTTCTATTTCTTCCCCATTTCTTAGCTTGGCTTTGTAAATTACACTAGGAACAGTGAGTATAACGGCGAGTTCAAACTCCCTTTGTAAACGTTCTTTAACCACTTCCATGTGAAGTAAGCCTAAAAAACCTACTCTAAAACCATATCCCATAGCGGGAGAACTTTCGGGTGTGAATACAAGAGAAGCATCGTTCAATTTCAACTTTTCAAGAGCCTTTCTTAACTCCTCATAATACTCTGGCAAACCTGGATAAAGTCCCGCATAAACCATCGGTTTTACTTCTTTGTACCCTGGAAGAGGTTTTTCTATGGGATTCAGTGCATCAGTAATCGTATCTCCTACTCTTGCCTGCTCTATATCTTTTATTCCAGCCACAATATAACCTATTTCTCCAGCGGACAGATCCTCTGTTTCTATCATCTCAGGGTGAAAGATACCAACCTCGATAACTTCATAGGTCGCATTAGAAGCCATTAATTTAATCTTATCGCCTTTTTTTACCTTACCACCAAATATCCTACAATAAACGATGATACCTTTGTACTTATCATACTTAGCATCGAATACTAGACCTTTCAACTTGTCTGAAGTATTGCCTTTGCTAAGAGGAGAAGGGACCTTTTGAATAATCAATTCCAGTAAATCTGTAACACCCTCTCCAGTTTTTGCACTAATAGGGATTATTGAGTCAGCTTCAATACCAACCAAATCATTTATCTCCAACATCGTTTCATCGATATTTGCAGTGGGAAGATCTATTTTGTTTATTGCACCTATGATCTCCAAATTGTTTTCCATGGCTAAATACGTGTTAGTAACGGTTTGAGCCTGAACACCTTGTGTGGCATCGACCAGTAAAATAGCACCTTCACATGCTGCCAAACTTCTCGAAACTTCATAGGTAAAATCAATATGCCCAGGAGTGTCCAAAATATTCAGCTCATATTCATTTCCATCCTTTCCAGTATAAAAAACCTTGACCGGATGTGATTTTATAGTAATTCCTTTCTCTCTTTCTAAGTCCATTGAATCTAAATACTGTTCTCTCATATTTCTTTCGTCTATCGAATGTGTCAATTCCAGTATTCTATCCATCAAGGTTGTTTTTCCATGATCAATATGTGCAATTATTGCTATATTTCTAATAAAATTGGGATCAAACAAAAAAGAAAGCACCTCCACAAACCTAAAAATATAGAAATATTATATCATAAATAAGAGAAACTAAAAAGACTTACTGCTGATAGACGACTCTATATCTTCCAATTGCCTTGAGTATCCATCAATTCTTTCTTTTAGATCTTTGAAATGTTCTAGGTTATTTATCTCCTTTTTAAATGCCTCGTAGTTTTCAAACATACTTGTTTGCATTTTTACCTTTAAGCTATTTAAAAAAGATTCAACATTAGATTTAAGTGTATTTTCTAAAGCCTTCATTTGATTAGAAATTTCATTATCCAATCTTTTTTGAACACTTCTTGAGATGTATAACCTGTTCAACAGATTTTTGTTTTTAAACGTCACTGTTTTAAAGGTTCTATCTAAAATTTTGTTGATTTCTTTTTCTAAATCATTGGAAAAAATAATAAACTCTTTATCAACATCCAACTTTAACTTTTCCCTTAAGAAAGGATCGATTCCTAATCTATCTACAACTTCCTTCTTATCAAAAAATCTATTTATTCTGCTCTTTTCTTCATCCGTAATGTTTAAAATCTCTCTGGTTATTCTATCGTTCAGGGTTTTTGATACTTCTTTTTTGAATTGAGAAATCTCATACTCGATATTTTCTTTCACTTTTTTCTGTGTCTTATAAAAGTTTAAGATTGAATCTTTCAAATCAGTTAACTTATTCAAGTAATAATTTTTTATAGCATCATTAATTGAATCAAACCTAATATTAAAAAAAGAATGATTCTCTCCCAAAAACGCATTAAGGGTTTCATAATATCTCTCAAGAACTTCCAATTCATCGATTTTTTCGTTCAAAATGTTGCTATTTTGGTCAACGGAAAATCTAATCTTACCTATAATTGTTTTCAACTTCATTCTTTTCTTGTCATGACTACCTATTTCGTTAAAAATATAATCTCTAACCTGTTGGAACCCACTATCAGGTTTAGACTCAATTTCTAGCTTAGCTGAAGTTAAAAAGATTTTGGGATCTTTCAAATCTATTTTGTTGCATCTATTTATAAGCTCTTTTTTAGCCATTTCTATCTCTTCTTGTGAAGCTCTATCCTTCTGGGAGAGAATAAAGATGACATCTTTTTTCAAATCCTTGATGATCTTTTCGATCAACTCCCAATCGCTTTTTGTATATATATTTTTCGAGTCGAAAACAAACATTATCAGATTGCTATTTTCTAAAAAATCTCTGGTAATCTTTTCATGTTTCTCCATTATTGTGTCCGTTCCTGGGGTGTCTATTATCTCTATTCCTTCCAAAGAATCCAAATCTTTGTAGATTGTAACCATATCACCTCTTGTTTCAACGTTCCCTTGACCCTTTCGAACGATTGTTATTTTGGAAGTCTGAGGTCCTGGTCCGACCTCGAAGATACTCTCTTCTCCTTCTTTAATTCCAAGTAAAGCGTTTAAAAAGCTACTTTTACCAGCTTTAACTTTGCCTACAACCACAAAATTGAAAAGTGTTTCGAATTCGCTTTTCACTTCCTCAATTTTATCTTTAATCAAAAAAGAATTCCCATTGATAAGGTCTAAATAATCGTTCAACAAGGCTTTTAACTTAGATTCTTCTTTCTTGAATTTATCGCTAACTAAAGATATCCCCATAGAACACCACCTCTTATTTTTGAATTCAACTTAATTATATTACATATGTCATTGATTTTTTACTAAATTATAAAAAAACAAAAAATATCACTCTTTCTAAAAATAAAACTAAGAAAAGAGTGATATCAAAATTTTACACAACTATTGTCTGAATAAAAAAGACTTGATAATTGCTGATATGAAGATTCTGATGCTTAGCAAAAGAGAATTAGGAAATTTTTTGAAAAGCATTGCGAGAACGCTTTTTGCACAAATCAGCAAAACTTATTCCTTAAAGGTAGGATATACACATGCACTTACTAAACAAAAAGTGGTTCTTTCCACTGATTGTTGAATTATCCATTATTTTCAAGAAAAAGAACTTTCCTTCTCAACATCTTAAATTTGTTTCTTCCATACATTATCCTTTTAATAACTTTTAGTTTATTCGCACAGCCTTCTGCTAGCCCATTGTTGTATTCTCATATATGATGGCATTTCTAACCGCTTGCATATCTCTTTTTAACCCTTTCACAAATTTATCTATCTTTCTGATTTTTAGATTATTAACTTTTTCTATCCATTTTTAAAGTCTTTCTATGTTCTTTGTTTCTAACAAATGTTTGAATTCATTTACGAGGTTTATTATACTTTCAATAACGGGCTATTTTTGAATGATCTTTTCGTGCAACTCTTTTGAAAGAGCTTCTACTTCTTCAAAGGATTTGTACAGTAAAAGGTTCAGCAAACGTCTTTTTCTTACATTCTTTGTTTTCACAGAACATCTTTTTTCTTATTACAATTATCGTTGTTTTTTACCTTGTATGGGTAAATCTTAAAAGCTTCTTTGATACCTTGAATGTACTTTTTTGGATGGTTTCCCACAATATGGACAGATTACTTCTTTTTTAGCTGATTTCACTCAAATCGTTATTCTGTCTCCCGATACCTCATGTTTAACGTATTCTAAGTTCTCATCCAACAACTTAACTATTTCTTTCATTTCTCTCATCCTCCTATGACGAAAATCAAGATTTTAGTAAAGAATCTATCCTAATTTTTTATGCTAATATGAAATTGTTGAAATCCTCTAACACCCAATCGTTTTTTAAGGTCTCATAAATTATGCTTAACATTTTACGTGCGGTAGCAATTATTGCTTTAACACTACCTTTCTTATGTTTCAACCGCTCGTAAAAACCTCTTATATATAGACTACATCTTATCGCTATCAGCGCCTCTTGTACTAGGGAAGTACCGTAATACCTTATCGCCTCTTTCGGTTATTAGTCCATATCTTATACTTTCATTTGGATCATATACACAGGGTACCTGTCCAGCATAAGCGCACAATTTCTTAGAATTATCAAAACATTAATGTCATCAATATTGCTCAGAATTATTGTTGAACTTAGTTTACTTATCCCTGTTATACTCTGCAGATTTTTCTGGCCTTTCAATCCTTCTCCGTTTTTTTATCTTCTATGATATTTGATGATACAATATAAGCACAAACAACTATTTTCTTTAAAAAATGAGTGGGTAGGAGAACGCTTAAATTCTTCTGAACTTTTAAGAAGAAGTTTACTCATTCTTATTTTAATAAAGTTAGCATTTTTACGGTTTCTAGAGAATAGTGCTCATTTCTGTGCCATTAACTTTTCGTATGCTTCATTTAGTTTCTTTACTTTCTCTTCCGCAAGCTCTTTTGCAACTGGATCTAAATGCCCAAAATTGTCTGGATGATATTTATGTATGAGCTGCCTATAAGCTGATTTTATCTCACTCTCAGAGGCAGATGGGGTAATCCCTAATAGTTCATAATATTGAAGTAATTCATCAGATTTATAGCTGGGAGGTTCAAAGGATTGACGTGCAGATGAAATCTCATATTCTGATATACCAATAAGTAATCCAGCTCTCCTTATAATCTCGTCCTCTTCTGGGGCTAGCTGATTGTCTGAATATGCTATCTTATACATAGTATATAGGAGCCAGAGTCTTGTTTCATAATCTAAATGTTCTTTTAAGTAAGAACAGATATATTCAAGAGAAGCATTGCTTTCAAGTGACTCATTAAATATATTCATGGCAAACTCGAGTTGGTCATCATGAAACCCCATTTCTTCCTCAAAAATCCTATTAACAAGTTCAACCTCTTCGGCTTTGACTTCATTATCTACACTCACAAGCTTTGCAAATAGTGCGATTATATTCGTAGGATCTAAAGGCGGTGAATCGACCTTTTTGCGTTCAGATGAAGCCCTCTTTTTTGTTTTATTATTTTTTTTATATTTATAATATGCTACAAGAATAATAAAACTTAATGCTACAAACCAAGATAATAGCATTGACCAGGTAAAATAATATAAAGCAACTCTTATTAATTGAAAAACAAACATTATTCCTATAAATTCTAATATTGTTACAATAGTTGAACCAAAAGTTTTGAATGGGTGTTTCTTATTTGCCATAATTTCATCTCCTTTTTTAGATAAATAATTAATTTTGCGCTACTTTTGCCCAAAAAAACTATTTATACATTTTATAACCTGAAATATTTGTGCTTGTAAACAAGTTTAATTCAATTCTTCACAATATTGTTAAATGTAGAAAAAAAGGCTTCAGCGATCACCTGAAACCCTTAAATTAAACTCGTTTTGAAGGTTAAAATATACATTAAAATTAGTTATTTTAAAATAAAATATTCCAAATTTTTTTATTTACATAATTCAAAAAACAAAGAAAATCTTTAAAAATAAAGGATTTTTGAATTAACAACAAAATATTATATATCAAAAACACCATTTCCAAAAAAACTGTAAATTTTCGAAAGTTTTTGCTTATTCGAACTTTTTTCATTAACCCATGGAAAGTTTTTATTCCTTAAAGGTAGGCTAAGACACGAAGGTTGTGTAACATTACCTGAAGGTTTCAGGTTGTTTTTATTCCTTAAAGGTAGGCTAAAACACAGACGTCATTTGCTTCGCAAATGAGAATTAGGAAATTTATTAAAAAGCATTACGAAAACGCTCTTTGCACAAACTAACAAAATCTATTCCTTAAAGGTAGGATAGACACAAAGAACAACCCATTAGGATTGGTGGCTCCAGCATGGTTTTTATTCCTTAAAGGTAGGATAGACACCGATGCAACTATACATGTGTCGATGATGGGGAAATTTGGGTTTTTATTCCTTAAAGGTAGGATAGACACTTATCGGGAGTTTTCTTCTTGACCTTCAAAACACAGGTTTTTATTCCTTAAAGGTAGGATAGACACGATATTGAAGCTACGAAATATGTACTGAAAGTAAATTGTTTTTATTCCTTAAAGGTAGGATAGACACGAATCTAAGACTATTGAAAAGTTTTATAAGAAAATTGTTTTTATTCCTTAAAGGTAGGATAGACACTGGAATTAAAAATAAACGAAATGAACATGCCTGAAAGAGTTTTTATTCCTTAAAGGTAGGATAGACACGGTATTGAAGAAATCACTTTTTAACTCTTTTCAACGAGTTTTTATTCCTTAAAGGTAGGATAGACACCCCATAGGTTCACGATAAAAAGTGTATCATAAAAAATTACAATTGTCAAGCAAAACTTTGAGGAAATGTTAAAAATCAATTCAAAAGCTCATGGAATAATGCTTGTGACTTTTAACACATGTCTGTCGATCCCCTGGGTTTTTTACCCTATTGGAGGTCGACAGACGTTTTTTTTATATCACTTTCTGTTTTAGGTTAAATAAACCCCTTAAAAATCTTCCTCATCGTTGATTAGACCATCAAAATTTGAGTCTTCAAGATCTTGATAATCTTCATTGATATCATATACAACTGGTGTATCAGAAATATAACCTCCATCCTCAAGTTCTGCCTCAAGGTCCCAATTATATTCTAAATTATTTTCTTTGTAAAACTCATAAGTTAAACGATTGAAAATATTCCAATATGCGTAGCTTTTAATTTCTTTAGGTAGAGTATCAAAAAAATTTGGGTCTTCAAACTCTTTGTAAGACTTAACATACTCTTTTAAATACTCTTGATTCTCATACTCTTTAAATAGGTCTTTTAACTCTTCTTCTTTTAAATTGTGAATAATATTTTTAAAGTCATAATCTTTGGCGTCAAAACGACCTATATAAATAGCTTTTCCAGATGATACTTCACTGGCTATTGTTTCAGTAGAAGGTGAATTGACTATATACGCTTTACCGTTTTCATCAAGGATAACATCAACAATTCCTTCGTTGGTATTGAACGCTTCATCAATAGCCCATTCTACTTGAATCCTTAAATCATCTTTATATTCTTCTATCAAACTTTTCCACTTTTCATCCATTTTAAATTCCTCCTTTTATTGAGTTTCAACTAATTATGGTAGTACTTTCTCTCTTCAATTGTTTGCATTAATGTGAATAAATATAATATAATTACAGTATAAAAAAACGAAAGGAAGGGTCTTTCATGGATATGTCAGAATATGATAAATTAAATAACTATGAATTGTCTCAAGTAATAAAAAGGTTGAGGACGGAGAACCAACTTGATGAAGCTGAGAAAATAGGGAAAAGACGCCTAGAGCAATATACACATGAATCAAAAAATAATGATAAAAGCATTAATTTAGTAAAAAATCAATATTCTTGGGTACTATATTACAAATATTTTAAAAATAATCCTAATTTTCATGTAAAATACTACAAACAATTAAAAGAACTTTTAGAAATGTACAAAGACGGTGCTGATAAATATTCTTCGTATTCAAGAACGGTAGATTTACTCGTAAAAAACGTTAAAAATAGCCAAATCTCCTCGGATCAAAAAATTTACTATTTATCCTTGGTTAATCCTGACAACCTAGACAACGAAATTAGGCCGAACGAAAAGAATCCTGAGAAAAAGCCTTTGGATTCTATTTTAGCTAGTTATGTTAGTTATACTGCAAAACTTTTACATGTAAAAGATCTCAATAGGTTTCTTAGCTTTTATGAAAAAACCGAATCAAAAAAACCAAACTTTGCAAATAGTCAAAATAAATATTGGCATATGAGTAAATATTACCACGCAAAGGCTCTTCGTGGGGATCTAGAAGAAGCTATAACTTGGCTTAAAATTCTCAGAAACGAGTTAAAAAATGGAATTATAGATCAATACATTGCTGAAGCATTGAAAAAGAAAGACAAGAAAAAAGCTCTGTGGTATTATATAAAATCTGTTAAAACGGATGGAAATCTTAATATTTTGTACAGATCTTTCTGGTATATTTCAAATCTTTTGAGAGAGCTGGGTGAGGTAGAAGATTCGAAATTATTTTACTTTTATTTTAAAAAAGTAATGGACAAATACGGTTACAAATTTACGGACAATTTTGTAATTCAAGAGTTTGAAAAGGAAGTTCTCAATGTTTCAGATAAAGAGGCAAAGAAAAAGATCGACAAATACTTTTATGAACTTATGCCTAAAGAAGAAGGAACAATTAAGATATACTTTAAAGATAGAGGCTTTGGCTTCATTACATCAAAAAACAACATTGAATTTTATTTTAAATCTAATAATTTCATAAATTTGAAAGATACTTCAGAGATCATAGCCCATAAAAAAGTTAGTTTTTTACCGGAGGTAAAGCTTAATTTTGATCCAAAGAAAAATCAGGAATTTTCATATTTTGCTGAATACGTTGAGTTGATAAATACAAAAGCTGAACCTAATACATAAAAAATAGTCAAAGAAAAATAGTCTGTTGAGGCCCCAACGGGGTTCCAACAGACTTTATTTAAGATTAACTTTTAGATTTGAAATATGTTAATTCTCGAGCAAGATATCCTAAAAAACTTAAGAGTTCTTCTTTAGTGTACTTGGCTTTTCTTTCTTTAACAACATCTTTAAGCATTTTGAAGGCTGATCGGTCTCTAATGATATGTTTATCTACTTTATTTTCATTGATAGCTAAAAATTCATCAACGTCATAATTTTTAATAAAATTTATGTTGCCTTTTATAGTGTTGATAAATCCGTTAAGATCATCTATTTTTACTGCGAAATTATCGGCGATTCTCTGGGCATCCTTTATTATCGCTTTTTTGTTTGTCATTTGCCATCACTTCTTTTTGAGTCTTCTATTATTTGATTAAGATTTTCTTTGTTCGCTTCACTCATATTTTTAAGATATGCATTACCGCATGAATATATGAATTGGGCTAACTCTTTTTCTGCGTAAACTTTTCTTGTGTTTTTGAATGATTTATTCGGTTGAATTAACTTTAAAGGAGTAAAACGTACTGATCCCATATCTAAGTTTTTACCCCTTCCAATTTTGAGGTCAAATTGATATTTAGGAACAATTCCCGTCGCCAAAAACAACAATCCCATTTCAACCTTTGTCAGCCCTTTGATGAGTATTTCAAAATCCAAGTACGTTTTAGTGGGCAAAACCTCAAATAGAACTTTGTGATCCAAATCTTCGTGATCATTGTGGCTGTACAAACGGATCGATGGGTAGCGATTTTCAAGTTTTTGATTCCATTGTTGCTTTCCATCAATAATTTTTGTTTTTGCTTTTTTTTCATCAATTATTATATCGTTGAAGAGAAGCCTTGAAGAATAATCCATACTTCCTGTAATTGAATTAACTAAATCCACCTTGTTAGAGTTGTTTTTGTTTTCTTCATCGTATGACTCGCTTAAAGCCTGCATGTATGTTTTTATAGCCCCTTTTAGTTGGGAACCAGGCAGAACAATTTTTCCACCCTCTCTTTGCAATAAGTAAGTAGGTTTCTCATTTTGAAATTTAAACAAGTTTTGGGTGAAACACAGAGGCTTGAGTGTCTTTATGTATCCAATTAAGGTTCCATAGAATAATTTGGGATCTTTGTATATATCGGAATGTTTTACCGTCGTTGCTACAGGGGCTGACGGTTCTTTTCGCTGTACATAGTAGTACCCTTTTGGAGATTCGTATTCTTGCATTAATCATCATCTCCTTGTATATAACCCATCCTAAAATAAACATGAAAATTATCCTTTTTAACGCCATTGACATTTGTTTTGGGTAAGTTTTTAATCTTGGGGTTTAAGCATAGTTTCTCATTTGGTTCTATACTTTCCAGATCATAAATTTCTTCACCGTAATTATACATGTAGTCAAATTCTTTTGCAAATGCTCTAAAGTAGAAATCTTTGTAGTTTGTGGATTTTAATTTATCAAAGATTTCTTTCGCTTCCTCCACTGTCAACTTTAAATAAACGAATTCTTTGTAATCATTGTAGATCACTTCGCATTTTAACTTTTTATCAAATTTATCAAATATTATATTCATCTTATCACCAACTTTCGGGTAGTTTTGTCAACATTTGATCAAAATAACTTTTAATTTCATCTTTGTTGGTAATCTTGATTTTTAAACCTATTAAATCTTCTTCCTTTTCTGCATTTTGGAAGTTGAATTCAACGTTTTTGTTCATAAAGCGACCATTTTCAAATGTAGTGAAAGTTATGGCATTTTTATTTGTAGAATATATCTCCAACGATTTGATTTCAACATCTAACTTTCCTAATCCTCTAGATTTTTTACCGCCAACTTTAACAAACCCATCATTTATATTGTTTATCGTTTTGTAGAACATCAAAACTTGCCAAATTTCAGGATTTTTTAGAAGTACATTACCATAAAAATTTCCACCGTTTAATACTTCAAAGTCGTATAATGCACCTCCTACAGTGCTCCCTGTAAACCTGTCAATCTTAATTCCGTTTCTTACAAAAGTGTATTCTTCTATTTCTTTTATTTTTTTGGCTTTTTCATCATCTCCGTCATCACTTTCAAAAGGGAAGAAGTCTTCAAATCTCACAACAGAAGCCATTTTCATGTTTCCAAACATTTTACATGCATAACATACTTGTGGATATATTTCTTCAGCTTTTTCAACCTTTTTTAGCTCAAATTTGTCACCACAATCTTTATTACGGTTTATAGAAAGTTCACAAACTTCTTTACCCATAGATTTAAGTAAAGCTTCTGCGTCTGCTCTAAAAACACCTTTTAAAGAACTTCCTGGTATATGTACAGTTTTTCCCCAAGGTGTGTTTAGCCTTACAAATTGTGCATCGGTAGCTACTGGACTTATATCTATGTCACCAGAACCTATGTGAAAACCACTTTTGGGGGTTATCTTGAGATGGAATATATGAAAATTTCTTATCGTTTTAAACATTTTTTTCACCAGCTTTTGATAAATAATCTAAAGTTGCCTTTTTTATTTCTTCTATTCTAGTGGGATCTAACGGTTGGGGCTCGAATCTACCCTGAGTGATATCTTCTAAATCTATGGAGCTAATTTTATAATTAAATTTTAGCTTACCTAAGCCTACTGATTTTTTACCTCCAAATCTTACAAGTCCGTTGTTCACCATATCAATGAGAAATAGAATGTATCCAACTTGATAATCTTCTACGTTTTCCATCAAAATGTCAGTTTTAAAAGTTGTTCCGACAGATACGATCTCGTAATCATATTTGGCCTTGTCTGCAGTTATTTCGGTGTCTCTTCTGATCTTTATACCATCTCTATTTTCTATGTTTTGCCGATTTTGATCTGCTATCGCATCACTGAAAAAAACCCTAGAAGAAAAAGAGTTAGAACCAAAAAGATTGCAAACTTCGCAAATGTTTTTTTCTATGTGGGCAAACCATTCATTTTCAGTTTTATATTTCTTCCTTTCCTTTTGATCGATGCATGGTTTACCATTTTCTTCTTCACAAACGTTGATATTTTTGGATTTTAGTATTTGCTCTAAGGTTGATCTAAAAACACCTTTCAAAGTTGAACCTGGTATCACAGCGTTCCCTTGTGAATCTTTTAGTACGCTGTTATCGACTTCTAATGGGGATAAACCTTCCTCACCTGATCCCACATGTATTGGTGTTTGGGCGATGATTTCTACATTGACATAGTACTTATTCACAAATTTATCAAAAGCTAACATTTAAAATCATCTCCTTTTCCCGTATTCATTAGTCTTGTTGGGGGGAAAATTCTTTTTATTAGGATAATTGTTGTTTGCGGGGGATTTCTGATTATTTCGATTATGATTTATCTCATCGAGATATTTTTTATACCTCGCCATGTAACCAAAGAATAACCCCAAGGCTTTGAGGTACATTTCATCTGATTTAAATCTCTTTTCTATTTCATTTAGTTTATCTAAAACAATCATTAAATAAGTTTTTTCATCATTATTTGAAGCTCTTCCAATTTGGTAGTGTAGATAATTTAAAAATTCCTCTTTACAATCTGATTTAATTGCGGTAGCTGCGTATTTTCTAATCTGCGTATTTTTTGGAGCTTTTTTGCCATGCTCATCCATCAGTTTCTTCATCTCATTTATGAGATACGTTTTTTCTTCTCCTGACAACATTATTTAACACCTCCAACGGTATTCAATTTTGAATAATCTACTACCAAAAAACTTCCAAACCCGCTTCCTGTTCTGTGCCCCAAACCATCTAAAAACATTTGCCAAATTTCTTCTATACAATTTTCATTCTCAGATTCCAAAATGATTACCGATCCTGCTTTTAATGTTTCATAGAAAGTTTTAGTGTTGTTTGTTCCAGTATTCCATGAGGAAAAAGTGTCTTTTCGATAAATAGTTTGCTTTACCTCAAAACCGCTAAATAGACCTTTTAACTCTTTACCAACAGGAACTATTAGATCAGATGTGAGTAATAGTGGAATATATGTGCTCTCAGAATTTATATGTCTTTTTACACTTTCTGTGAAACTTTTTATATTTTTTTCGAATTGCTCTTTTAGATTATGTAAGGGGATTATCTTTGCCTTCATTTTTCCAAAACCCCTAGTTTTTGAATTTCCAACGGAGATGCTATCGATCCTGGCAAGCATTTCTATATATTCTTTATTTGAGGATCTTATTATCCCAACCATTTTTTCGAAGTGTTCAGTGATGTAACTTCGTAACTGTCCTGCTTTAGTGGCTCTTGTTTGCCTGGAAACTGCAGTTTGAGTATACTGTTTGGTATCTGATTCAACATTAATTATTGAATTGTTGAAATAATCGAGGTAACCCCCAACATTTTCAAGTCTTTCCCCATCAGTCGACATATCTTCTAAAGACAGTAAATTTCTACCTATGTTTATATTGTTTTCGACCATTTTTGCCAAAGCCAAATCGAAGATGCCTGTATCAGTACTCTTGTACTTTCTTTTCATAGTGGTGGATGGAGATGGAGCCATTACCTTATCTCCTTTGGAAGGAACTACTGTTGGGAATTTTACTTCTTCATTTAAAACTATTTTTTCAAATAAAGGATCGTTGGAAATTATTTGAGCGTAAGCCCCTCTAATTGTTTCACCGTAGATAATTTTTGATGATTTGTACATATAGTTTTTTGATCTCTCTTTTATAGCTAAAAAAGGTTCTAATGGTTCTAAAACAAGAAGTGCGTAATTTTCAAAATCTGTACTTACTTCGACTTTTGAGTTACTATCTTGATATTCAAAGGAAATATCAACCAATCCATAACCTGCTGATTTCATCCCACCGATTTTCTTAACCATTTTTGTCAATCCATCCAATAACTCTTTTTCTTTAGCGGTTAATTCACCATCGACATAAATATAACCTTCCAAAATATTACCGTTAGCCAATGCGTTTGTACTAAAAAGCTTGTTGTGAGCATGGGTTTTGGTTTTTCTATTGAGTACTACGTGTGTTTTTTCAATGTATGAGGGATCCTTACAAATTATCTTAGAGAACTGTAATTTCCCTTGCTTTGAACCTTCCATTCCAAAGAGGCTAAATACTTCTTGTTTGTATGGGGTCAATGTATCGGCGGTTTCTCTTAAAGCACCTTTTAATGCAGAGCCTGGTATGTAAGCTGAGTTTATGTCTCTTTTTTGTGATTTGTTCCAGATACTAGAAACCTCTTCAGAAACTAACAAAGGGGACTTTGTTTCAATGGCCACTTTTATTTTCATTTTTCTCCCCCTCTTCAATAAAATTTAAAAGATCTATAGAGCTTAAGACTCTTGTTCTATTTTCTTCTGGAAAAAATATATATGTGTACAATTCCTTTAATCTTTGTTCGTGTTGGACGTTTTTAATATTTTTTACGAAGAAATAATTAATGTTCAACTTAATTACAGGAGAGATTTCATTCATCAACTTCACAACCTTTATTAAGAACTTCTTCTCGTCACTATTTAAGCTTTCCAACAACTTTAGATAACTTTTGAAATAACTAATCTCCATTCCTTCTGCCATAATTTCTTTAATATCGTTGTTAGGGCTGAAAAACTCCTCACTTTTAACTTCTGTACTATTGTTCCATAACACCCTTGTAGCGATGTAATTTTTCTCTGTTTGACCGTTTTTATAATCATTGTAAAACTTAGACTTAGCTTGCTTCAAAAGATTGCTCGAAGCCTCAAAAATCATTTTTAAGGGCATACTCTTTTTACAAAAAAGTATAGACCCACAGTAACTTATGCCGTTTCCTTTGCCATCGATATTCCCGAATTTTTCAGATAGAATTTCATCTAACCTTAAAAATATTTTAAAAGCTTGCTTTGCTGGAACAAAAAGCATTATGTCGTCTCCTCCGAGGATCGGAGCGGCGTACTTGTTTTCCAAATTCTTTTCTTTTATTACTTGTTTGACAGCGCTTTCAGATGCGTTTTCGATGTTTTGAGATAATGTTATGTATTCTTTGTCAGTTTTTATTCGGGAATAGACTTTTCCTAAGTTGTTACCATCGATGTAGATGACCCCAAGCCAATCCGTCTGTTTATCTTTATCATGCTCTGTGTCAATGTCCAAAAGTGAGTCTGCGAACTTTTCTTTTTTTATTTTTTCTTCTCCTGAGTCTATCTTCTTTTTGCATATTTCACATACTTTCATTGTATTGGATTCGTTAGGATCAGCTGCTCTATGGATAATTTCTGAGGCGGGATAAGTGTTGCAAGCTTCACAGAGGTCAAATTCAGGGGTGATTCTTTTCATCTCCGTACTTTTTGAGTTTTTCTCTTCCCTCATATTTGAGGCTAATAAAGAAAATAATTTATAAAAATCTGTCTGTTCCGTGAGGTTGTTGAACTTAAGATTAAACTCTTTTTCTAATTGCGAGGTGTTTAAATCTACTTTTTTTAAACCGTGTATCAATTCTGAAGGATAAAAATCAACCTTTGAAATTGTTAAAAAGCCACCTGGTACAATCTCTTTAAAGCTTTGTCTTAATTCTTCCTCAATTCGTTTAGAATCGTCTTTTAATATTACCGCTAAGCCTGTTCCGCCAACCGCATGAACTACGTAAGAATTTTCTTTGCTTAAGAACTCGGTTACTTTTTTGTCGTAATCTGAGACCATCTTGCTTGCGCCTATAATAGCTTTAAACTCAGAGGAACTGAAGATATAATTCTTGATGCTGTCCACATCGTAAGATAAAACGGTCAGAGGCTTTTGCTTGAAAAAATCGTTGTTCTCGATCCAATCATTTGGTAGATCTGAATAACGATTTTTTAGAATACCATAAATCTTTTCCCTACTGAAAATATCAGGCATGATTCACCTCCTGGATTTTGACATGATTTTTACGTAATTGAGAAAATTATACCACAATTTATACACAATGGTCAAAAATTGTTGTTTATAAACTCTTCTATCTTTTCTTTAGCCAAAAGCATTTCTTCAGCATTTTCCGCCGTTGTTTGGACTCCAAGATAAAGTGTACCTTTTTTTGTATTTAAGATAATTTTGATTTCATCACCAAAGATTTTTACTTGATTACGCTTTCCTGATACTTCTTTTTCGTTACCGCCCTTTACGTAAACTTTCTCTATGAAATCCAGCTTTTTAAATTTGTCCTCTAAATTGAATTCTAAAATTATTTTTTTCGAATGCTCTTCGGAGTTGGAATATTGCATTATAAGATCATTTTTTCTATGTTTTAGGCTTAATTGATTTTTTTTTGTCAGGTTGAAAAATTGTTTAGCAGATTCAATAAAAACTTGTCCCATAGGGCTTAATTCTATGTATTTAACGTTATCGACATCTCCGAAGTTAAACAAAGGCGTTAACCGCTCGTCCAAAACTTTGTACTGATTAGCTATCTCAGGAGTGTATTCAATAAAACCCTCATCGTCAAATTGATCGATAAAATACAAGTAGTCAAGATACAGTTTGTAATCAAGACTTAATGGTAATGGTGGTAGTTTTATTACAGTAGGGAATCTTTCAAATTGATAATAAACTGGTATATTCATTCCTTGACCGAGAGCCAAGGCAAATGCTATTTGAGCCTTGTATCCCCCTGTTGCATTTATAATCGTAGAAGGTCCATGTTCTTTAAGTATTGCAGACATACTTTTAACTAGATTCTTTAAGCCATATCTTTTAAAATCTTCTCTATTTTCATCATCCAGTCTTTCTATCTTCTTAACTTCTACTTTTTCAAACGAAGAGTCTTTTGAATATTTAAAGTATGCTTCTAAAAGCTTACCAACTTTTTCCCCAGTTTTTGTATCAGATACCAAAAAGTACAAGTTTTTTCTTTCTTCAATGTATCCTTCTTTTATAATGCTTTCTACAGAGTTAATCTCAGCCCCTAACATCCTTTCATTTTCTTGCTTTATCTTGTTATCTAAAAGTTTATCTGCAAGTTCTTCTAGTCTTTCTGATTCATACAACTTTTTTAGCTCATCGTCTTTACTTATGTTTACATACAAACTAGCTCCAACCGTCGCTATCAAAGTATCAACCATCTTTAAACCCTCCTTTTATGTTAATTTTTTTGCTGCCTAAGGCAATTATTATTCTAAATCATCTAATATTCTGTTAAATATTCTTATTTTTTCAGTATTTGGGAGACTCTTTTCTTGTATTAATGCTTTTGCCAAATCCAATTTTGCAGTATATCTTTTTGTTTTTTCTTTTTCTTTTGTTTCTTGATAGGTTAAATTTTTTATTATCTTTTTTGTTTCATTATTTGATTCATTTATCAATCTTTTTGTTTCTTGACCATAATTAATTCTATCACTTCTTATTTTTTCTCTCAAAACTCTGCTTTCTTCTTTTATCCTTTTCTTTTCATAATTGTATCTCATACCAGATTCTATTGTATCCAACGTATTTTGAATAACATTTATACTTCTTAAAAAGTTCTGATTTTTTGGTTCTATTCTAGTTAATTCACCAATTTTTTTAGATTCTTCCATATAAACTCTCCTTTCATTTTTTATTTATCTTCTATTTTCTATCTTCTTCCTTTTGCTGTGTAATTTCTGTAATACCATTCTCTTCCTCTTTGTCCACATGTTTCTTTTATAAGAATTTTATATTCGTGAGTAATTCTATTATTTTCTTTTACTTTTTCACAGTATTTGATTTTTTCTGAATTTAAATTTCTTATTTCTTCTACTGTCTTTCTATGCATTTGGATTAAGCTATTTTTTTCATCTTCTAGATTTTTGTCAAGATAATCAAGATTGTTAATTCTTTTGTTTAGCACTTTTATTTCATTTGAAATTTGATCAGCTAAACTTTTTAGATTACTTATTTTATTATTTATTAGATTCTTTATTTGATATAAACTATCTGCTCTTCTTAATGATTGATAATGTTTATCTATTAATATTTTGTAATTAAGTTGGTTATCTCTATATCTCTTATATTTTTCTAATTCAATTTTTGCTTGTTGAATTTTTTGATACTCATTTTCAAAAACAGCTTTGTAATTATTTTCCATAACTTCTTGAACAAACATATTAACAATAAACGAACCTGCAAAAATAAATCCATACAAGAAGAAATTCATATAATCACTCCTTTATTTGTATTCATTATATTAGCAGGCAGTTATTAAAAAATATTAATCATACTTTAGACTTTTGTATGTTTCTAAACGAATTAATCCCCCCAAAGCCCTGCTATAATGTCATCTATATAACCTATACCTCGGTATAAAATATTGCAATATGACTATTTGTTAAGATTATACATGTATGTTACCATATTTATAGTGCTTTGAATTTTTAATTTATTGTTTTAGAAACGCCCTTGA
This sequence comes from Petrotoga sp. 9T1HF07.CasAA.8.2, assembly GCF_002895585.1. Taxonomy (NCBI): domain Bacteria; kingdom Thermotogati; phylum Thermotogota; class Thermotogae; order Petrotogales; family Petrotogaceae; genus Petrotoga; species Petrotoga sp. 9T1HF07.CasAA.8.2. The sequence goes on from NZ_AZRI01000027.1 coordinate 51,126, forward strand.
GTTCGGGTTTGTAAGATTCAAAAAAATGTTTATAGATTTGCTTGTTTTCTCTATCTAAATCAATGATTACTAGGTTATTTAAAGCCCTTGTCATGCCTGTGTATATCACTTCTTCGCTGTCTTTGGAATCTATTATTAAAAATATAGTATCTAGCTCTAACCCTTTAAAACTGTGAGTTGTGCTTAACTTAATTGAATTGTTTTTAAAATTAAAATTGTATTTCTTACTTTTTCTAACTTTATCAAGTTCAATTTTTAATCTTTTTTTAAAGTATGGATCCCTGTAATCTTCGAATTGTTCTTTTAGATTTTTTACTATTTTCTCGAATGTTTCTTGATCTTCAAAGGTTGTATGTGTGCGTGATTTCTCATTTTCAATGTGAATTTTTTCCAACCTTCTAAGAATCCAAACCTTGGAACTAAGAATCCCAACATTTTTTGACTTCACGTTTAACAGCTTTAATTCATTGAGTAATATGTTCAGAATTGTATATTCTACATTTGGCTTTTCTCCACCTAAGTAATAATAATTATAATAATAAGAGCCAAAAAGTATTTGTTGATCTACATATCCTCCGATTTGTTCGTATATGTACTTTTTACTTAAGAACTCTTTCTGAAAACTATTTATTATTTGAATGAATCCATTATTAATTCTATGCGTATTCTTTAGTTTCTTCCATGACCCCGGAATGTTAGTTTCTGGCTTTTTATCCTGGCCCATCTTTCTTTTATAAATATTTTGTTTTTCATCTGCAAAGACTACATACTCACCATTTTCTGCTAAAAAACAATTTTTAATTATCTTAAACCACTCGTATTCAAAATCTTGAGCTTCGTCAATGAATATGGCTTGAAACTTTTCAAATTTATTCTTATTCTTTTCAAAAAACTTTACATCTTTATATATTTTTTTATTAATTATTGGAAAACACTCATTGTTCAGTTGGGAGGTTAAGAATTCGTGGTAGTTAGTTATTATAAAATCGTTCCATTTAAATTTTTCTGGTATATTACTCAACATTTCCTTTATATAATTGACTAACGTTATATTGAAAGTAAGTATTAAAACTGGACTTTTAGTTCTTTTATAAGCATTTATAGCTCTTTGTGCCATGATTAATGTTTTCCCTGAACCAGCAACCCCTTGTATTTTTTGAGACCCAGGTCTGCTTGCGGTAATTGGTAATTGTTCGTCTGAAAAGGTAATTTCATCTTTACTATTTTCCATATAATGAAAGAAAGGGTATAAAATACTTTTAAACTTACCATATAGAACGTCATTAAAATAATTGCTCTTAGAGTTTGAATCCAGATGAGAATCTTTCATTACCTTTGAAAAGTAATCTCTATTTAACAGATCTTGAGTGATTATATAACTATATCCACTTTTTATTAGCCCATTTTGCTCTGTGATATATTTGTTAAATTTCTCCTTTATTCTTCTGGTGTTTTCATTGCTAAAAAATACAGCTGTTTTTATAACCCCATAAATTTTGGGATTTTTAATTGCCTCTTCTGCCAACCCTTCAATGTGCATGTTGAAAATTGTATCTTTATAATTCTCTACTTGTCGGAAAGGGGAGGAAATTGGGGTCAGATCACTGTTTAAATTCCAATGAGTGTTTCTTAAATTTTTGCTATTTTTGTTGTCGTTGGTATTGTTAGGGGGAGTAATGTAGTAATTATCTAAATTCCAGTCTTTCACTTCTATAATTAATACTCCATGCGATTTTTTCATTAATACAATGTCTGGATTATCTCCGTTTATATTTGGTTGAAAAAAGACTTCTAATTCCTTGTCTGGATATGCTTTCAAAAAATTTAGAAACTCCCATTCACCTTTAGTGGGAGGGACTTTCATCTCTCTTATTCCCTCAAACGAAGGGAAAAAATTAGCCACCAAACTTCAACCTCCTTTTGCCTGATTCAGATTTTTTGCTAACTATGACCATAAACCTGTTAACCACCACCTTTTCAAATAGATGTTGATATCTCAAATACCTTCATGTTATTAGGAGGCAGTTATGCCATGCTTTAGTCTTTTCACTATTAAATCAATGTTATATATGCTTATCAATTTGCTAATGCCTAAAATAAAAAAACGCCTAATAAAGGCGTTTTGAAAAATCTTTTTGCACAAGTCGGCAAAATTTATTCCTTGAAGGTAGAGTAGACACTTAGGTTATACACTCTATGGGAACTGGCAGTCGTTCTCGTTTTTATTCCTTAAAGGTAGAGTAGACACTGAAACAGAGCAGGAAGCATTAAGAGGTAGGACGATGTTTTTATTCCTTAAAGGTAGGATAGACACTGGAGAAAGTTCAGGTTTGTTAGAAAAATTAAATATAGAACGTTTTTATTCCTTAAAGGTAGGATAGACACAAATTTTGCGACGTTTGAACAATTTGGCAACTATATGTGTTTTTATTCCTTAAAGGTAGGATAGACACTATCATGATTTTAATTCTCTGTATCCATCCGTGATGAGTTTTTATTCCTTAAAGGTAGGATAGACACGGAGTATATCCAATGGGGTGATAGAGAAAGGATTAGTTTTTATTCCTTAAAGGTAGGATAGACACTTCCTAGAAACGATCCAGCCCAACGAAGAAGTAAGAAGTCTTTATTCCTTAAAGGTAGGATAGACACAGAGAGCTAGAAACACAGCTCTCTTTTTTTATTTTGGTTTTTATTCCTTAAAGGTAGGATAGACACCCATAGGTTCACGATAAAAAGTGTATCATAAAAAATTACAATTGTCAAGCAAAACTTTGAGAAAATGTTAAAAATCAATTCAAAGGCTTATGGAATAAGCCTTGTGACTTTTAACACTTGTCTGTCGATCCCCTGGGTTTTTTATCCTATTGGAGGTCGACAGACATTTTTTTATATCATTTTCTTTTTTAGGTTAAATAGATAAATATTTGTTTATTAGAAGTTAAGTTAAACAGTGTTTTCGCTTAACTTAAAGTTATATAAGCAAAATTGATGGATATTTAGGTTCCATATTTGTTAGAAATTGGATATGATGCAGATCTTGGGGCAAGGAATTCTATTATTTCCTAATATATCTTTTATTTTGCTTGGTGTTGGATCTTTTTGATTAGATGTCTGATTGGGTTTTATTATGTTTTCTTCAACAATTCGATCTTTTGTTTGAGTTGTCTTTTGTAAGGATGAACTCTGTTCTTCGAAATCTATTCTTTTACGATAAAAATGTTCCTTTTTACCTTTTCGACCGTGAAGTCATTAATAATGTAATCTTTATCAATCTCAAGTTTTTCTTTTGCTCTTGTAATAGCAACGTAAATTAAATTAATCTCTTCCTTTTTGAGTATGATTCTATTTTCTTCTAGCATTCTTGTAAGATTTGCAAAATCATCAAGAATTTTTACTCTATTCCACTCAAGGCCTTTGGATTTATGCCCGGTAGTGAGAATGACTTCTGCATCTTTTTGAGACGTACTTCTACTTTCAAGTTCTGTGACAAGTTTGCTGATATTTTCGTTTTTATGTTTTAGAACAATATCAATCTTGGTTTCAAGATCGATTTCATTCGCTTCATGTGCATATTCTCTAAGTTTATCAAAAGATTCAAAATTTTTCAAAAACTTGTCGTAAATGGCCTCCCTTCTTTGAAAAATTAAATTTTGAATATCAATTAAATCTTGGAAATTATAGCTGTTGATGCCTCCGACAAAGTGGAATTTTACACTTGGGTTTTTTTCTATTTCGTCAACAGCATAGTCAAAAAGCCCGGCGTTTGTCCTAGCAATCACAGCCAAAGGATCTTGTATATCTGATTGATCAGCTTTGAACAATCCTTTGAAGGGAACAGAAGCATTAAGCAGTTGTAAATATGGATTTGCCTTTTGTACTATGTCGTGTCTACAACGAAAAGACTGTGAAAGATAGAGTGTTTTTACACCATCTATTGTTGAAAGCATCTCTAGACTATTAATTGCTCCACGCCAGCTATAAATTTGTTGATACTTGTCCCCTATAAATACTTTCTTTGCATTTTTTTGAGAAAGAACAATATCTATCATTACACCTGAAATATCTTGTGCCTCATCCACCATAATAATAGAATAAGGTAAAGTAGGATTTGAAAGCTGATAGAGTTTGAGGTAGAAGTCATGCTCAAAAGGAAGCGATGAATCGTTTACAATTCTTTCCCAAATTTCAGGAAGCTTACTCAATATATAGCGCTCTGTTTTTATATTTAGTTTCCCAAATCTTTCGACCTTATTATATTTTATTTCTTTATAAGCTTCCATATCGTAGGCTGAATTTGCAAACTCTCTAATATATGAAAGTAGTAGTGAGGCTGACTTGTATCTGATACGTTTAGTTACGTCATCTAAAAAGTCCATTAAATCGTAAGCCCGAAGTTTACCAAATCTTTCCTTATAGTTCTTTCCAATGGCACCATAGGCGAGAGAATGCATCGTCTTGACAGTGACGTTGGGCAAGTGAGCAAATTTTCTTTCTCCTTCTTCCTTCATGGATCGGTTGTAAGCCAAAACAAGTATCTTTTCTTTTGGCCTTGCTTGGGCAAATTGAACAAGAGTTGAAGTTTTGCCAGTTCCTGCATAAGCATTAACAAGAAGAATGTCTTTAAAATTTGCATCTACAATAGCCTTCTGCTCTAAAGTTGGTTTAAGCAAAGGAATCACTCCAATTTTTTAGAAATTCCGGACTTTTTCATACACAAAAACCAGATGACAAACCATCCTTTTCATAACGCATTCTCATATAAAGCTTTATAGTTTATTATTATTTTTTCTTATAAGCAGGTAAAAACTTAGGCGTAGTTTGCTAAGTAAATGAGGGTTTGGAAAGGGTTTCTAAGGAATTATGAAAAAAGTTTTCGCCAGTAAGTAGCAAAATTTATTTCGTTCCTCATAGGTAGGATAGATACCAGAAGAAGCGATGTCCGTAGTAGGACACGAAGATACTTTTTTATTCCTTAAAGGTAGGCTAAGACATAAGCGTCGTTTGCGGGGCAAACGAGGTTAGGAAAAAATTCTAAAGCATTTTGAAAAGGCGTTTTGCAGAGATCAGCAAAATTTATTCCTTAAAGGTAGGATAATACACACGCGTCGTTTGCGGGGCAAACGAGGTTAGGAAAAAATTTCTAAAACATTATGAAAGAAGCATTTTTGCACAGATCAGCAAAAGTATTCCTTAAAGGTAGGATATACACGGGTTTAAAATTGTAAAGACCAACACTCTTAGCCCATTAGTGTTTTTATTCCTTAAAGGTAGGATAGACACCCTTTGTTTCGGTTTCGTTCAACTACTGACTAAGTTCATGTTTTTATTCCTTAGAGGTAGGATAGACACCCACAAAGAATAATAGAAGAAATATTAAAAGAAGCCTAGTTTTTATTCCTTAGAGGTAGGATAGACACATTTGTTAAATCTGCCAGATAATTTACAAAGACAAGGTTTTTATTCCTTAGAGGTAGGATAGACACCAATTGCAACTCTGACTTTACCATCTCAATATATTCATGTTTTTATTCCTTAGAGGTAGGATAGACACCAAGAGTCTATTAGGCTTAAAGCGTTTTTTAATCCTAGTTTTTATTCCTTAGAGGTAGGATAGACACTTGAACTATAATATATATACCAAAAAATAAATTTTTTCGTTTTTATTCCTTAGAGGTAGGATAGACACCCATAGGTTCACGATAAAAAGTGTATCATAAAAAATTACATTTGTCAAGCAAAACTTTGAGAAAATGTTAAAAATCAATTCAAAGGCTTATGGAATAAGCCTTGTGACTTTTAACACTTGTCTGTCGATCCCCTGAGTTTTTTACCCTATTGGAGGTCGACAGACGTTTTTTTTTTTCATTTTCTGTTTTAGGTTAAATAGATAAATATTAGTTTATTGGAAGTTAATCTAGGCGGCTTTTTTGTTTAACTTGGGGTTGTATGGGCAACAAAATGCCATCTTTCTTAGTGAATTGGTATTTTTGTCATACTCACTATCAACAATTTTAAAAGAAAATTGTTGTGAAAATCAGATCGAACATCAGGATTATAGAGAAAAACCGTAAGCTTCCAATAACCTTTTCTCTTATCTTATTTTAGATTTTTTTCCTAAGTGTTATAATATACACGAGGTGATAAGATGAGGCTTTTTATAAAACTAAGTGTCGATAATCTTTCTCTGCCAGTTCATTATAATCATTATCAACAGGCGTTGATTTACAATTGGATCAATGATGAATATTATCAAAGTTTTTTGCACGATGTAGGTTTTAAGGCTGATAAATCAACTTTTAAGATGTTTACTTTCTCAAAGTTTTTTGGTAATTATAACTACAATCAAGATACTAAAATGATCACCTTCATGGATAAGATTTGGTTTACTCTTTCATCACCAAATGATAAGTTTTTAGAATACATTATTGATAAGATACTATTCACCAAAAAATACTTTCTAAATAGACAAGAGGTGCAAGTTGAAGATATCAAGTACAGTAAGTTTTTACCTTCCAAAGGTTTAGAAGTCGAAACCAAATCACCTATCACTGCTCACGTTTCTTTAAAAGATAACGACAAAACTAAAACACGTTATTTATCACCTGCTGATATTGAGTTTAATGAGATAATAAGAAGTAATTTGATACGTAAATTCGAGGCTTTCTATGGCTGCGAACCTCAAGATGACAACTTTACAATAAAACCTTCAGATGGTCATTTGAAGATGACAATTTCCAATTATAAAGGGTTTATAATAAAGGGTTGGGAAGGAAAATTTTATATAAGTGGGTCACCAGATTTGTTAAAAATTGGATACGATGCAGGTCTTGGAGCAAGGAATTCTATGGGATTTGGTTTAGTAGAAAAGATTAGAAATTTTAGGTGATTGTTCAATTAATAAAGTCCAAATAAAGATTTAAGAAATTCAAATATTGCACTAAGAATGATAATAATAAAGAAAACTAAAAAGAACCAACCAATATTTCCTAATATATCTTTTATTTTGCTTGGTGTTGGTTCTTTTTGATTAGATGTTTGATTGGGTTTTATTATGTTTTCTTCAACAATTTGATTTTTTGTTTGAGTTGTCTTTTGTAAGGGCGAGCTTTCTTCTTGGTTTGTTTTTGTTTCTTGAATTGATTCCACTTTCTCGCTTTTTTGCTTTTCTTTATTCTTCTGCTTTCTGTTTTGTTCTAAGGCTATAGCTGAAATCAGAATGATCACTCCCAAAAAAATCATACCAACGGATCCATTTGATATACCAGCGTTAATTGCGCCCAAAACAATGAGCCATATAATTACAGCTGTTCCTACATTGTATAGATACATGTCATCTCTCCTTAAAAGCTGAGTTTTACGAATCAAGTCGTTATTATCAAAGTAAAGTATTTATCTATTAACCGATCTAGATTAATTATTTGACTTGTTAGTTATGAATAAGGGCTTTTTTTAAGAATAAATCTGTCGATCCCCTGATTTTTTCCATATTAGGGGATCGACTTTACAAACTCATTTCAAACTTTGGTTATACTTCCAATAATGCCAATTAGAGATATTGGAATTGAAATGAACCAAGCTAAACTATAGGTTATAAAAGTTAGTAGGAATATTAGAAAAACTTTTATTTGACTTATTGCAATTCCCTCTTGTTCAAATCCTTTTTTAAGATTTTGATAGAATGTTGGTTTGTTTTTTAGTTTTGGAATAAAATGTAATGTAGTGTAAGCCAAAGTGGCGGATATTAAACTAATTAATATATAGATTTTCAGTAGCAGAAGCAGCAGATAAATCTCCTCCTTAATGGTTTTTTAAAGTTTTTTTATCTGCACAATAGTTACAAGGCAAGCCATGTTTTCCGTAGTGTTTGCTCGTCAAAAAGTGTGAGAGTATTTATTTTTCTATTTCTAATATGCATGTTAAAAGCTAAGAGTCATTAGAGTGGGAAATGAATTTTTGGAAGCGTTTCTAAAGCGTTGCGAGTGGAAATTTTCGCGCATGTAAGTGAAATTTATTCCTTAAAGGTAGGCTAAGACACAAGTGTCGTTTGCGAAGCAAAGGAGAATAAGGAAATTTTTTCTTAGGCATTATGAAAAGGACGTTTTGCACAGATCAGCAAAAAACCATTTTGCACAGGGCGGCAAAAAGCGATTTGCACAAATCAACAAAAATAGTGTATCATAAAAAATTACAATTGTCAAGCGAAAATTTGAGAAATTGTTAAAAATCAGGTCAAAAGTTTATGGAATAAAGCTTTGGCTTTTTAACACTCATGTTAACCATAGGTAGTTATACTTTCTCTTAAACTTTTCGCTATTATATCGTTGTTATACAAGCTCAACAATTTACTATAGTCAAAAAACAAAAAAGCGCCCTATAAGGGCGCTCTTTATAGTTTATAAAAATTTTATCGATCGTTGTTAGTTCTTTTCAACACATACTCACAGTATTTTTAATTTAACTTAATCCATACTTCTTCTTTATAATTTTGTATGATGTGTTGAATGAATTCATCCGCTGTCATGGTGGATGTGACAAAAGCAAGAAGGGAAGCTAATGGAGGAATTAGAATACCAGCGTTTATCGCACTACCACCAAAAGCAATTCCAATAGGCAAACTCATAGGGGGGAAAATTAAAAACGTTACTACTGTAGTTCCACCTATTATTCCCCATTTTATTGTGTTATATAATGCAGGTTTTTCATATTTCATATAGTTAATCTTACTTGTATAAAAGTCGTAGTTTTTACTGTAAGAAACATAAGCATCTACTGTGTTGTCTTCTTTAGCAACATACATTTCTCCAAAGAAAATGCCTTTTTCTTCAAGATAGCTTACTCTAACTTCTATTTGATTTCCTTTCGAATCACTAATTTGTTGAGTTTCTATGGGTGTTTCTGCTTCATCATATCTAGTTAAAGTTATAGATGCAAATGAGTTCAAAACTATTCCTATTATCAAAATAATTAATACACCTTTTTTCATTTTATCACCTCACAAAAATTTTTATGCAAAACGATTTTGCGGTAAACATTTAAGTAGTTTTGTTCAAAGACTTTCTCTTTGATATCGCTTGTATCACCTCCTTTATATTTTGTCTGGAACAATTATTAATTATTTAAGGGAAGGAAAATAATCTAACTCAAATGTAGGGTAGTAGTTTCCATGTTATCAGGAGACAGTTAGATGGGGAGTTTTTCTATAACTCTTTTTTAAATTGAGTTATATTTGGTAAGTTGAGTTCATATATTTGAAATGAGTAGTTGGAAGTTATTCTAATGACATTTTGATGTTTTAATCGTCATTCTCAATTACGTCACTGAATTTATCTCTGAGAAAACTTATAGCTGCTACCAAGATTCCAAGATCATCTATTGGATTCCCAGGCAAAAAGTCAATCGGACTGATTAGATAAACAAGTGTGAACAGAGCAACTACTATAGCCATTGTTATGAAACTAATCAAACCAGTAATTTTCTCAGAAGGTTTTTTGGAATAAGGTTCAATAGAATTTCTGTTTGGTATCAACTATCTCACCTCCTCTTTATTTTGTTCGGAGCATTTGCTAACCTTTTGTGAAAAAGAAGGTAAATTAGTTTAATTTTAGGATGGTAGTTTCCATGTTATCAGCAGGCAGTTAGACGGGGTGCTTTTCTATAATTCTCTTTTAAATTGAATTGTCTTTGGTAAGTTGAGTTCTTATATTTGGTAGGGATTGTTTCTTAATGGTTATGAAGAAGGTGTAATTTGTTTTGCAAATTAGAATTTGGAGGTTATTTTTGAAGAATTAAGAAAAGGTGTTTTGCATAAGGCAGCAAAACTTATTCCTTAAAGGTAGACTAAGAGACAAACGTCATTTGCTTCGCAAATGAGAGTTGGAAAGTGTTTCTAAAACATTAGGGAAAAAAACGTTAAGCACAAGTTAGCAAAATTTTTGTTTTGAAGAAAAATCTGTCGATCGCCTGGGTTTTTTACCTTATTGGAAGTCGACAGACATCTTTTGTGGAAGAAAATACTGTACTTTCATGTTATCAACAGGCAGTCACATTATGAAGCTCTTAGTATGATTCAATATTAAAATTAATTATCTGTTGAATCAGTCCAATTTTCATCTTCTTTATATGAATTAAAAGTACTTGCGAACGTACAGGGCGTATTTATTTTTTCCAATACCCTTTTGTTTGAGTAGTTCTCTAAATCTTTCTACCTTTTC